>DATGVV010000027.1:0-9173 GCA_035299885.1 Chloroflexota bacterium
AGAGCCAAGGCTAAACCGCTAAGCTGGATCGGCGAAATGGCTTACCAGTTTCTCAACCTTTGCTTTGAAGACGGTGTGGCGACGCTCGTCCTGAGCCGTCCGAGCGTTCTCAACGCCTGGAACGAGCAGATGCGCGGTGAAATGGGCGAGGCGGTGCGCTCGCTGGTCCACAATCACGATCTGCGAGTGCTCATCATCACGGGCGAAGGACGGGCGTTTTCTGCCGGCGAGGACGTCCGCGACATGAAGACCCTAGCCGATGTTGATACCCGCCGCTTCCGCCGGGTTGCGCGGGACATTCATAACGTGTTCGACGAGATAGAAGCTCTGGAAGCGCCAGTGATCGCCGCCCTGAACGGCGTCGCAGCCGGAGGCGGGCTGGAGCTGGCGCTTTCGTGCGACTTTCGGATCGCGTCAGAAGCCGCCAAGCTGGGATTCCCGGAGACCAACGTTGGGCTTATCCCCGGTTCAGGCGGCTGCTCGCGCCTGGTGCGTCTCGTAGGCCTCGCGCACGCGAAGCGACTCGTTATGACGGGCGAGATGATACCGGCGCAGCGCGCGCTCGAACTAGGTCTCGTCGAGGAGGTAGTCCCGGCGGACCACCTCTTACCCCGGGTGGAGGAGCTTGCCAGGCAGCTCGCCGCCAAAGCACCGCTTGCGCTCGGCCTCGCCAAACTCGTGCTCAACGCTTGCCTGACCACGGATCCCCAGACGGGTCGAAACCTCGAGCGGCTCGGCCAGAGCATCCTCAAGAAGACTGAGGACCACGTCGAGGGCGTTCAGGCGTTCATGGAGAAGCGCAAGCCTGAGTTTAGGGGCCGCTAGGCGAATAACTTCACCAAGGGGTATGCCATGGCCGTTGATCAGCTGTCATGTCTCAGTCGAGAAGCGAGCGAAAGCGCTTTCTGGAACGAGGCAACTGAAACCATGCCGCGGGAGCAGCTCGATGCGCTCCACCTACACCGGCTCCGGAGCCTGGTGCAGTACGCCTACGACTTCAGTCCCTTCTACCGGCAGAAACTCGATGCAGCCGGACTAAGGCCCGAAGACATTCAAACGCTGGATGATTTCAAGCGCAAGGTGCCGCTCACTGATAAGACCGAGTTCATTCATCTCCAGCACGAACAGCCTCCCTACGGTCCAACGCTGACGCTGCCAGAGGAGCTCGTCGTGCACCACTGTGAGACGTCGGGCACGACGGGAGTGCCGCTGTCGATTCCCTATTCGATGTGCGACACCGTGCGTTATGGAGAGTCATGGGTCTACGGCTACTGGGCGCTGGGCATCCGTCCCACGGACAGCTTCTATTTCGCCTTTGGGTGGGGCAACTTCGCCGGATTCTGGAGCGCCTACTGGGGGGCACGCCGCCTGGGCTGCCGGGTGATCTCGGGCGGTGGTCTGGACACCAAAGGCCACATCCAGGCGATTCAGCGACTGCGGCCCACGGTTCTGATCTCGACGCCGACCTATGCCTTGCGGCTGGCCGCGGTTGCTGCCGAGATGGGTGTTGACCTGGCTCAGTCGTCGATCGAGTTCACCTATCATGCCGGCGAGCCAGGCCCCACCGCGTTACCGGCCATGCGGGCCGCGATAGAACGTGCTTGGGGCGCCAAGTCGGGCGAGCTCCTGGGGATCGCGGAAGTCGACGCCATGGCGCCAGGCTGTCCTGAGGGCGACGGGGTCCATCTCAATGAGATGAATGTCTTCGCCTGGTCTATGAATCCGGAAACCGGTGGAGAAAGTCCGGAAGGTGAGATCGGCGAGAACGTTGTCACGAGCTACGCCAACACCGCTCAGCCTCTCCTGAACTATCGAACACACGACCTGGTCCGCCGCCGTTCCAGCTGCGCCTGTGGCCGGACCTGGGCGAAGTTCGAGGGATCGGTCCTGGGCCGGACGGACTTCATGGTGACCGTCCGTGGAACAAACGTCTATCAATCGGCCGTCGAGAACCTGCTGGCCGAAGTTCCCGGCGTGAGCATGCACTACGAGCTGGTGCTTACTCGCGAAGGCGAGAACGACGTCATGACCGTGCGGTTCGAGCCCGACAAATCAATCGCCGGCCGGCGCCATATGTGGGACGCGGCCGCCAATGTGGCGAGCAATCGGATCCATCAGGCGCTGCACGTCCGCCTCCAGGTAACCCCTGTAGACCCCGATAGCCTGCCGCGCTACGAGCTCAAGACGAACCGCATCGTGGACCAGCGGCCAAAAGAGTTTCGGCGCCTACTTGACCGCGAAGGAGGCGCATCATGACGAGAGAGGAACGAGTTAGCCGAATCAAGGAGGCGCGCTCGCTCATATGGTCGGCGCTGAGCGGCTGCGACTCGCCGCAGATCGAAACCATGTTGCGAAACGCGGATTTGGAGCTCCATTGGGCGCTTTGGAATCTCGGTCAGCCCGTTGGCTTGCGGCCTGAGCTCGACTACGCCAAGAGCTCTACATACCTCTGTTAGAGAAAGACTGCCAGGTTGTGCGTACCGACTGTCGATTGGTCGAGCAGGATGGTGCGCTGGGCGAGCTTCCACGAGCCGTTCACCTGGCGCAGGACGTCGTGTCGTTCGGCGGACAAGAGATCGTGCCGCGGCGAGTCTCCCCGCGTCCGGTACAACAGCAGGTTGGACTTGACCCGCACTTCGCCGTCACCTTCCCCAGGCTCTACCCGTATGTTGGATACGAAATGCCGCGTGCGAGAGCGCGGCTCTTCGGCCCAGGCAAACTTCGTGTGCAGGCGCTCGACACGCATGCCCAGCGTGTGGCGGTCGTCGTTGAAGTGTGTGTACCCGCCGTCTTCGCCCGGCTCAGCTTCCCGGTCTACGGTGACACGGACAGGCATCCTGTAGGTGACGTCGTCCGTCAGAAGGTCCAGCCACTCGCGTAGCTGGCCGGCGTCGAGCAGATCAGCCTCCTCTATTAAAAACTCGCTCACGTCACGGTAGATGTGCTCGCTGACGCGGTTCTTGCGGCTCACTGGATTCACCTCTCCCCGTTGTCCGACGGCCTTCGGGACATGTAGTCCAGCCAAGTACGGAAGAAGGCGCGCTCGTTGGCTTCGGTGTAGTCCAGCGGATAGGCTGCGCCCGGCCCCGGCCAGTCGGTCATTGGCTGCAGATGCTTGAGGCCCATGCGGTAGTTGAAGTACTGCCGGCGCGCCATCTGCCCGGAGGCCGCGCGCGTGATGCTGCTCCAGTTCTCGGTGTCGTCCTGCTCCAGCATGCCCGAGCTGCCAAAGCTGATGACAAGGGCCTTGTGTGAGGCCTCCTTGAGCTGCGGCGGCGCGTCCCGCTCGATCAGGAACCACGACCAGATCTCGATCTCCACAGGTGAAATCGGCCGCCACAGCCGCAGCGTGAAGTAGGGCACTGGAGGATCGCCCGGCTTCAGGACGGAGGCGGCTGGCAGGAAGCTGAGATTGGGAAACACAGTTCCGTGCGATGGAAACAAGCCATCTTCTACGATGCGAACTTGCTCCGGTGCGTTTCGCCTCAGGGAATCCATGATGTGCGACGGAAAGCCCCGCGTGCTGGCTAGCTCCTTGGGCAGCCGCCGAAATCCGAGCCCGCCGATCCCAGCCGTCACCTGGACGCCGTCCAGCAGGAAGTCGGGGCGGCCGACGATCTGGCCGGTGTGCACGGTGCTGAGGTGGGTCGTCGACGTGTGGTATCCGTCGCCGATGAAGTTGCTCGCGCCGAGCTTCCAGTTTGCCAGGACCACCCAGCGCTGAGGCGTGCCAATGACCTCTAGGCCGGCATCACTCTTGTGGGTGTACAGCCTGAGGTACCACCTCAGGTCGCCCAGGTACTCCGGCAGCGAGGGCGCGCCCGGATCCAGGTTGCCGAAAATCCAGCCCTCGTGGCTCTCGACCCTGGGCAGCGAGATGAGGCGGATATCCTCCTTATTCAGCTCCTCGTCGTCGTAGATCTGCTTCTCATGAGGCACACCAATCAGCTGGCCGTCGTTCCTGTAAGTCCAACCGTGGTAGGGACAGACGAAAGTCGCGCCGCGGCCCTTTTCGGTCCGGCATACCTGCATCCCTCGATGGCGGCAGGAATTGAACAGAACCTGCACCTGCCCGTTATCGTCCCGGACCACGATGAAGCTGTCATCCACGATGTAGCGCACGACGTAGTCGCCAGGGTTGGCGATCTCTGACTCGTGGGCCAGGAACACCCAGGCCCGGCCGAAGATGCGCTCCTTCTCGAGCTCATAGATATCTGGATCCGAAAGAATGCTGGCAGGCAGCAAACCCTGCTCCAGCGCGTTATGGGTGTCGTCAACGAGCGCTTCCGCGCGCCATCCTGCGTGGATCATGTGAACTCCTATTATCGTCTCCGCTGGCGGCGTAGAGCTTTGAAAGGGAGCCGGCGTGCTGGGACCCGTGGTCTGCCCGAAAGTCCCAGCCAATTGTCGCCGCTTCCTTCCTCAGGTACTGTAGCCCCACGCGTGCGGGGCCGACCAACGATGAAGACCTCTACCAGGGCTCGAACGTCACTTACTGGGTCAAGGTGGTTGGGTGGCGTTGTTCGGCAACCCCTGCATGCGCTCCAGGCACTGCGGCGGATCGATTTCGAGCGAGATGCTCCGCAAGAGAAGATCTACGTCGCCGAGCGGCGGGTGGCATTCGTCCGGCTGGCGGTCCTCGCCGTCACTACAGGAACGTATTTCACTGTCGCGGGAGGGCCGGATTCGCTGCGCTGGCTGGCGCTGCTCGTGCTCGCCATTGCCTGGCCCTATACGGCGGTGGTGTTGGCCTTCGAGCCATATCGAAGGTTTGCCTTCCTCGTGGACAGCTATTTCACTTCGGTGGCCGATGGGGTCCTGATCAGTCTGTGGCTGGCCGGCACCGGCGGCTTCAACTCGCCTTACTACGTGCTCTGGTATGTGTCCGTCGCCGCGGTGGCGTTGCGCTACGACTATCTCCGGACCATGGTGGCCAGCATCCTGTATGCCGTCAGCTATCTCGCCATCCTCACCCTATTCGGCCAGACTCCCGCGGATGTGGGTGGAATGGTGGTGCGAATCGCTTTCATCTTCCTGGTAGGTGTGGTTGGCGACGAGGCCGCCCGAGAGTCCTCCAAGCAGGGGCGGGCCAAGCGGCAGAGCGAGGCGCTGGCCGATCTGCTCCGGATCGGGGCAACCGAGGCCGACACCGAGCGCGTGCTGGCCCTAGTGACGGAGCGGGCTCGTGAGTTGCTGGGTGCCGATTTTTCCACGGTCGCGCTGGTGGATGCCGGCGGGCGGGTAACTCGCCGCGGCACCCACGGCAGCCGGTCGGGCGCCTGGCAGACGACGGTGACTGAGGTGCCGCCCGGCAGCGGCCTAGCCGCGGCGATGCAGACCGGCAAGACGGTGGTCGTCGAGCGCATCGGCGAGAACGCCGACTTCCCGATCGAAACGCTGCCGGTCCAGCGCGCCGAAGGCATACGGACGTCCCTGACTGCTCCGCTGTTCGGGCGAACCGGGGTTCGGGGGGCGATCAACGTGGGCTGGCGCAGCGACATGCACGTGGGGCCAGACCAAGTTCGGCTGGCGGACACGCTGGCCGGCTATGTGGCCACCATCCTCGACAACGCACAGGCCCACGAGGAGCTGGCACGCCGAGCCGAGGAGCTGCAGGCCATCATAGAGCAGGTCCCGGCAGGATTAGTCATTTTTGACGCACACGGACGTCGCGTCCTCAGCAATGCCACGGTGCTGAGTGCCCGCTCCGTGGTTTCCGATCCAACCATCCCGATTACTGAGCCGGACCCTGTCATCGTACGGCGGGAGCCAGGTAGTGGCCGGGTCCTCCAACCTGACGAGACGCCCGGCGCCCGGGCCCTCCGTGGCGAAACTGTCGGGAACTTCGAGTATGAGTTCTGGCGGCCGGACGCTGTCGAGCCAGAGGTGGTCCAAGCCTCGGCCCGCCCGCTGCGCGATCGTCATGGCGCCATCACGGGCGCCCTGGCCGTCTACAACAGCGTCACGGAGCAGCGCAAGCTCGAGCGTCAGGTGCGCCAGAGCGAGGAGCGCTTCCGAGCGCTTACCGAGCATGCCTCCGATCTCATCGTCTTGCAGGACACTGAAGGCGTCATTCTGTACGCCAGCCCGTCCGCCGAACGTCTGCTGGGCCAGACACTCATCAACTCGGCCAGAAGCGAGTTCCGGGACCACATCCATCCCGAGGACTTGGACGGGCTGCAGAAGGCCTACGGCGATGTTCGCCCTCATCCGGGATCATGCGTCCGCTGCGTTTTCCGCTGCCGCGCCGCGGACGGCACCTGGCTGTGGCTCGAGGGCATCATCACCAACATGCTCGACATGCCATCGGTAGGCGGGATCCTCATGAATGCGAGGGACATCAGCGACGGCAAGCGGGCCGAAGAGGCGCTCAGACAGCAGGCCTTGCACGACGCCCTCACGGGCCTGCCCAATAGGACGTTGCTGCTCGACCGCCTGGACCAAGCTCTCCTGGCCGCGGCACGGGAGGGCCGGGCCGTAGCCGTGCTGGCGATCGACCTCGACCGCTTCAAGGAGGTGAACGACACCTTCGGCCACCACTGCGGTGACGCGCTGCTGCAGCAGCTCGGCGCCCGCCTGCAAGCGGTGCTGCGCAAGTCCGACACCATTGCCCGCATGGGCGGCGACGAGTTCACCGTGCTGCTTACGGCGTTCCGTGACGCGACGGAGGTGATAGGGGTGGTGGAGAAACTCCTGGCGGCTCTCGAACGGCCGTTCGTGGTCGAGGGCCGGCGCGTGAATATTGGTGCCAGCATCGGGGTGGTGCTGTATCCCGAACACGCCGAAGACAGCGACACGCTACTGCGCTGGGCTGATGTGGCCATGTACGCCGCCAAGCGGGCTGGCGGCGGCTACCAAGTGTATGCGCCCGAGCGCGACGAACGCACCGTCGCCCGCATGGCAGCTCGCGTCCCACTCATATAATGCCGTCATTCGACCAGTTCTGAAGATCGCCCGGTCCGCCGCCGTGGAGCATGATGACGGCCGGGCCCTCGCCTGCTTCGTTGTAGTGGACCCTATAGGGGCCCGCCTGCGTATACCTGCTGGTGCTTTCCTCGGTCAGAGCCATGCTCACTCCTGAATCGTGTGGCCGAGCTAGCGCTTAGGACGCCGCTGGGGAGAGCTCCCGCTTGGCCGCGGCATCCGGAAGCGGCGCGCCCGGTCCGGCCGCTGGCGGTTGCAGGCGGACGTGACCCCACACGCTGGCTGCCTGATGCGTCTGCACCGCCCAAGTGCGGTCATCTACCACCCGGGCGCCCCAGCCGTACTCGACCGTGAAGCCCGATGGGGAGACCGCATAGAACGACACCATGTGGTCGTTGACGTGCCGCCCCAGCGTCATCGCGATGGGGATGCTGCGCTCCTGACAGCGGTAGTACGCCCTGCCGACGTCATCTATCGACTTGAGCTGGATCATGAAGTGGTGCAGTCGCTTGGGACCCGGACCTGCCATGAAAGCAAGGCTGTGGTGGCGCGGGTTGCAGTGGAAGAATGCCAGCTTGACATGAGCTCCCGCTCGCTCGACTTCGACGAAGTCGCTGATGCGCATGCCGAGCACATCGCGGTAGAAGTGGAGGCTACGCTCGAGGTCGTCCACGCCGACGACGATGTGGCCCAGGCCCATGTCGCCTGTCTCGAAGCCTGAGATCGGTTGCGGGGAGTTGAACGGGCTCTCGAAGGTCACCAACGGGCCGTAGAAAATCTCACAGGCGATGCCATTTGGATCACTGAACTTGATCAGCCCGGCCACGCGGCGCGCTCTGGCCTGCTCCGGGCTGCCGGCCACCACTTCGTGCCCGGCTCCGCGGAGCTGCTGCGCCAGTGCCTGCAGCTCTTGTTCGCCGGCGACTTCCCAACCGACGTAGTCGAGGTCGTCGTTGCCATTTTGGTGCAGCACGAAGCGGTGGTGGTATTCGTCCATCCGCAAGAAAAGCGAGTCCTCGCCGTCGCGCCCGTTAGGCTGCAGGCCGAGAACCTCGGTTGCAAACCTCTCCCACTCATTGATGCTGCTGACGCCGAGTCCCAGATAGCCAAGCCGTGCAACGCTGACCATGCTTCACCTCATTTCAAAGGATGGTGTTCCTGTGTAATCGACTGCGCCAGATTCTACGCCTCTAGCCAACGCATGAGCATGCGCGCCAGGCGGCCAAGCAGCGACTAAGCGACATAAGCCGCGCTGGCCACCACCGCTACCCTGACCATCAGCCTGACCCGCGCATCAAGACGCTGATCGGCAGCTTGCGCTGGCCCGCGGCCGGCCCGCGGTCGCGGATGCCCGGCGAGGACTTACCTCGGGCGGCAGGATGTCGTCCGCGATGCCCCACTCCACCAGGCCATCCAACGCCTCGAGCTCATCGGGTTCGAGGCGCTGGCTCGCGGCTTCCACATTTTGCCGCAGCTGTTCGGGGTTGCTGACCCGGCGATCATTGACCCGACGACGTCCTGGCCGGTGAGCCAGGCGATGGCCAGCGCGCCCACGGCAGTGCCGCGCTCGCGCACAAAGGCCCCCAGCCGGGTAATCCGCTGCCAGTTACGGTCCGTGGAGAGCATGTTGACGATCGGGCCGCCGGTGACGCCTCTGGTTCCGCTTCGCCAGCGGATTTATGCGGCCTGAAGTCAATGGCCTATCTTCAGCGGATCAAACGTGGCCTGGCTGGTTGCGCGCGAAACCAGCCTTCCAGCAAAACGGGTCTTCAAGCGGCGTACGGGCTATTGGGGATTCAGCTGATGGCCACTGGGGCAGCCATAGGTTAGCGCGCCTCGGACAGGACTGGCGCTGGCGCATCGCTCGCGCTTGGGTGCCCTCAGCCGTACCCCTGTCTAGTGATCCGTCAACGGTGACCCCGGTTTCTTCGAGTGTCTCCCGCAGGCAGCATCCCACTGGTCGAGGCGCGCGAGCGTTTCCTGGTCAGCTTGCGCTGGAAGACGAGCTACGGTTCCGGCGTGCCCTACGGTCTGGGCGTGCTCCGTCTAGGCCCCAAGACGAACCCGTACGAGTCCGATCTAGCCAACTGCCCAGCGGCGAGGCCCAGAGGCCGGCGGGCGAGCTTAGGGGTTCTTCATCCAGAAGGTGATACCGCTGATTGTCTTCGCCGCATCGCTGATCAGGAACAGAAACGGTGCTACGACATCGTCTGGTTTGCCCAGCGGCCGGCCTGCGCGGGCCACGGCGG
>DATGVV010000028.1:0-2326 GCA_035299885.1 Chloroflexota bacterium
TGGGCCGCCGGCCGAGGGCACGGCCGTCCACGGCGTTATCGACTGGGACCGCCGCTACCAGTTGATGCGCACGCACACCGCCTTGCACATTCTGTGCGGCGTCGTCTGGCGAGATTTTGGGGCGCAGGTGACGGGAGGAAACATGGAGCCCTTGCAGGCCCGCATGGATTTCGAGCTGGAAAGGGTCAGCGGCGAGTTCGGCCAGCAAGTGGAGGAGCTGGCCAACCGGGAGATCGCGGCCGGACGGCCGATCAACGTGCGCATCCTGCCGCGCGAGGCTGCCTCCCGCATCCCCGATCTGATCCGGACCAAGGTCAATCTCCTGCCGGAGGGCATCACTCACGTCAGGGTGGTCGACATCGAGGGACTGGACCTGCAGGCCGACGGCGGCACGCATGTGGCCAATACGCGGGAGGTCGGCCGCATCGTCGTAACCGGCCACGAAAATAAGGGACGCAGCAACAAGCGCCTGCGTATCGCCGTCTTATAAAGCACCATGCCTGCTCCGCTCGAGCTGCTTCGCGGAGTCTCCTATTTCCGACCCCTCCCGGAGCCGGACCTCCTGCGCCTGCAGAGCCGCGCCATTCATCAGCAATTCCCGCGCGGCCGGATGATCATCCTCGAGAACGAGCCCTGCCCGGGCATATACCTGGTCGAGAGCGGCCGCGTCAAGCTGTTCCGCACCTCGCCTGACGGCCGCGAGCAGGTGCTGATGCTGTGCGGCCCCGGCGGAGCGTTCAACGACGTGCCGGTGTTCGACGGTGGCCCTAACGCCGCCGCGGCCGCGGCCATGGAGCGCACGTCCCTGTACCTGATCCCATCCGAGCACGTCCGTGCGGCCATGAAGGCCCATCCGGATGCGGCGCTGGCAGTGGCCAAAGAATTCGCCGGACAGCTGCGGGTGCTGGCCAGCCTGGTGGAGGACCTCTCCTTCCGGCACGTCACCAGCCGCGTGGCCAAGCTGCTGCTGGACTACGCCGATCAGCCTGACCGGCCGGGACCGCGGGCGCGGCTGACGCAGCAGGACATCGCCGCCATGGTGGGCTCCGTGCGCGAGGTGGTGGGCCGCTCGCTGGCAGCGTTGGAACGCGAGGGCGCCATTCGGATCGAGCGGGCGCGCATCGTGGTGGCCGATCGCGACGCGCTCAGGAGGATGGCCTGAGCTTTCGCCAGCTGCTGGACGAGCTGACGGCGGCTGTGGAAGAGGAGCTGGAGGAGGTCCGCACCTCGGAGGCGGCTAGGCGCATTCCCGTGTTTGGCGGCCGCCGCGTAGGTCAGGCCGGCTCCGACTGGCTGTACGCCTTCGGCCTCCACTACCCGGTCACTCTGCCCGACGACGTGCCGCTGCGCATCGAGATCGTCGCCGCGGGCGAGACGAGCGCCTACACTGGCCAGCTGGTCACGTCCAGCGCGTTCGAAGTCACGGTCGCCTGCGGTGTGCGGCTGCCGGACAATCTCGGCAGTGCCAGCCTCACGCTGGATACGTCCTTCATCCTCGAGCAGCTGATCGCGCGCCTGTCAGAGCTGGATGAGAGGGACTGCGATCTGTCGCTGGCGCTGTTCGGCTTTCGCCAGCCCAATCGTGCAGGCGCCGCACCGCCGCTGGACGATCCCGAGGCCAACGAATTCCAGCTGGACGCGCTGCGCGCTGTGCTGGAGCGTGACGTCACGTACGTGTGGGGACCGCCAGGCACCGGCAAGACGACCGCACTGGCGCTCATCGCCGAGGCCCTGGTGCGCCGCGGCATGCGCGTGTTGGCGGTGGCCTCCACCAACGTGGCTGTGGACAATGCCGTCCTCAAAACAGCCGAGCGCCTATGCGAAGAAGGCGCGGTAGTCCGCTACGGCATTCCACGAGCTGTTCCTCTCCCACCGCGGTGGGAGAGGCTAGGTGAGGGAACCTGGGGCAGCGGCCACCCTCACCCTAGCCCTCTCCCGCCAGCGGGAGAGGGGATCGTCCTCCTTCCCGCCAAGCACTTGCCGGAGCCGCGGGACGAAGCGGCCCGGGTGCGGGCGCTGCGCCAGGCGTGTGTGGTAGGCGCCACGCTGTCGCGCGTGGCGCTGGCGCCCGAGCTGGCCACGCCCGGCTTTGACGTCGTTCTCCTGGATGAGGCCAGCGCCGCGCCGCTGCCGTCAGTGTTTCTGGCCGCCGCCCTGGCGCGAGCCAAGGTGGTCGCGCTGGGCGATCCGCGGCAGCTTCCGCCCGTTGCGCAGTCGAACGGCCCGCTGTCTCGCCGCTGGCTGCAGCGCGACGTCTTCGCCCAGGCCGGGCTGGAGGACGAGGACGATCGGGCCGTGCTGCTGCGTGAGCAGTACCGCATGCCGC
>DATGVV010000029.1:0-7518 GCA_035299885.1 Chloroflexota bacterium
TCGACCTGAACAACCGGCTGAATTTCCCGACCAACCACCCGCTGAACATCAGCGAGTTCCAAAGCGACTATCTCAGCCGCGCTGATCTGATCGTGGCGGTGGACGTGAAGGATCTATACGGACCGCTGACGACGCTGGACCGCCTGACCCGCGCCACGAAATTCATCACGCCCAGCGGCTGCAAGATCGCCGACATCGGCTATCGCGACGTCAACATCAGCAAATGGTCGGACGAGTATCAGCAGCTGATGGAGGTGGACTTGCAGATTATCGCGGACTCGTCGGTGACGCTGCCGCTGCTGGCGGATCGCGTGGCCGGCAAGGTCGATCAGGCTCGCGCGCACGGCCGCGCTGAAGAGATCGGCGTGGCCCATCGCGAGGCTCGCAAGCGCTGGCAAGAAGAAGCCCGCAAGGGCTGGGATGCGTCGCCGATGAGTACCGGGCGGCTGGCCAGCGAGGTCTGGGACGCGATTAAGGGCGAGGACTGGGTGCTCACGGCCAACACCCTCGAGGAGTGGGCCCTCAAGTTGTGGGACTTCGACCGGCCGTATCGCCATCCCGGCAAAGCGCTGGGGACGAGCACGCAGATCGGTGTCTCGCTGGGCGTGGCGCTGGCTCACAAAGGCACCGGCCGGCTGGTGGTCGATATCCAGCCCGACGGCGACCTGATGTTCGACGCCGGCGCGCTGTGGATCGCCGCCAACCAGCCGATCCCGATGCTTGTCGTTATGTACAACAACCGGGCGTACTACAACGACTGGGAACACCAGATCCGGCTGGCGCACCATCGCGGCACACCCGTGGAGCGCGCCTCGATCGGGCAGGCCATCGACGCTCCTGCGCCTGACTTCGCCACGCTTGCGAAGTCATTCGGCTGGTACGCCGAGGGACCCATCGAGCACGGCAAAGACGTGGGCGCCGCGCTGCGCAGAGGGATCGAGGCCGTGAAATCCGGCCGGCCGGCGCTGATCGATACCATCACGCAGTTCCGCTAGGCGACCCTCTCCCCTGCCCTCTCCACAAGGGAGAGGGAGTTGGCATCGCTAAGCTCAAGGCGTGAAACGCCTGCTGCTGCTGGTATCGGCGCTGAGCTATCGCTCGGCAGCCTTTTGCCGGGCGGCGAAGCGCCTCGACGTGGAGGTCGTGCAGGCGATCGATCTGCCCACGGAGCTGGCCGAGTACTGGCATGTGGAGCTCGGGGTGCCGTTCGCCGATCCCGAGCGCGCCGTTGAGGAGCTGGCGGCCTATGCCGCCGAGCACCCGGTGGACGCTATCGTGCCTGTGGATGACGCGGCCACGCTGATCGCGGCTCGGACCGCGCAGCGGCTCGGGCTGCCCTACAACTCGCCCCAGGCGAGCCTCGCCGCGCGCGACAAGTACGAGATGCGCCAGGCCTTCGCCGCCGCCGGCGTGCCGTCGCCGGAGTTCCGGCTTGTGTCGACGGCCGAGGACTCCAAGGCGCTCGCCCAGAACGTCCAGTACCCGTGCGTCATCAAGCCCACGCGGATGTCCGGCAGCCGGGGGGTGATCCGGGCGGACGATCCGGCCAGCTTTGTGGCGGCGTTCGAACGCGTCAGGCGGCTGCTGGAGCGCGAGGGCGGCGATCAGCTGCTGCTGGAGCGCTTCATCCCCGGTTTGGAAGTGGCGCTGGAAGGCCTCTTGAGCGATGGGCGTCTCAAGGTGCTGGCGCTGTTCGACAAGCCCGACCCGCTGGATGGCCCGTTTTTCGAGGAGACGATCTACGTCACGCCCTCGCGGCTGCCGGGCGACGTGCAGCAGGCGATCGCCGCCTGCGCCGAGCAGGCTGCTGCATCGGTGGGGCTGTGCCAGGGGCCGCTGCACGCCGAGCTGCGCGTCAACGACCAGGGGCCGTGGATGGTGGAGCTGGCCGGTCGGTCCATCGGCGGGCTGTGTTCGAGCATCCTCGAATTCGGGACCAACATGAGCTTGGAAGAGCTGATCCTGCGCCAGGCGCTGGGCATGGACGTGTCGTCCGTGCGCCGGCGCGACGAGGCTGTGGGCGTGATGATGATCCCCATTCCGGCCGGCGGCTGGTTCAAGGACGTGCAGGGTGTCGAGGAGGCGAAGGCGGTGCCGCTGGTACAGGACGTAACCATCAGCGTGCGGCTGAACCAGCGTATCGTGCCGCTGCCGGAAGGCGCCAGCTACTTGGGTTTTATCTTCGCCAAGGGGTCAACACCGGCCGACGTTGAGCAGGCGCTGCGCAGGGCGCACAGCCGGCTGAGCTTCACCATAGAGCCGGAGCTGCCGATCCTGCAGCCCTCACCCCTACCCTCTCCCAGAGGCAGAGGGAACTAGCGAATTACCCGATCGAACCGATCGGTGAGGGGCTCTGCTCAGCAGAACCACGACTCGGTGAGGCGCGGCGGCCGGCGGCGACTGGCTGGCGGTGCGGGAGGCTCCGGCAGCGGCTGAAGGCCGGCGGCTCGATGCGCGGCTGCCTTGATGGCCGCGAAGGTATCCCAGGTGTCGCGGCGCTCGAGCTCGCCGCACTCAACGATGGCGCCGACTTGCTCGTGCAGCGCGTCCATGCGCGGATCGGGATGCGTCCAGCGGTAGGAGAATGCTTCCGCGTCCAGCTCGCTGAGCCAACTTGCGGCCTCTGCATCGTCGAGCAACGCCGAGCTGGGCGGGACCAGCAGCCGGATGGCGTACTGCACGGGGTCGATGGCGTCGATCAGCTCCCGAGCCTTGACCCAGTGCAGCAGCTGCAGGTAGTCGTCCAGCGTGGTCCAGGGGGTGAAGGCGACGAGCGAGGGCCGCAGCGAAATGCCGGCCGCGGCCATCAGATCGAGCGCGCGATCCGCGTCGTCGGCGGTGTGGCCCTTGCGGAGACGAGCCAGTACGGTATCACTCAGCGACTCGATCGCTGATATGACGAAGGCGCAGCCCAGCTGGCGCAGCTCGGGCAAGAGATCGGCGTGCTTCAGGAGGTGCTCGATCTTGATGGTGGCGTCGAAGGTCAGATCCGGGAACTCAGCGTGGATCGAGCGCAAGATCTTCAGGCTGTGAGTGGGGCCGTTCAGGAAATCGGGATCGCCGAAGGTGATGTGGCGTGCGCCCGCGGCCACTTGGGCGCGGACGTCGGCTAGCACGATCTCGCGAGGGACGGCGAAGAAGCGGCCGCCATAGACCGGCGTGATCGGGCAGTGGCTGCAGGTGTGCTTGCAGCCGCGCGTGGCCTCGACGTAGCCGGCGGGTGCGGCCTCGCCATCGCGCAGGAACTTCGCATAGTGGCTGAGGTCGAGCAAGCTCTCGCGCCGCGGGACGGCCCAGGGTTGGTGCTCGAGCACGGGCGGCGCGTAGTGGTTTGGGAAGCGAACGCCTTGAGGAAGTGCGCCGTCTGTTGTGAGCCATTCAGCGAGGCCGACCAGTGGCTGCTCGAACTCGCCGCCGATCACGGAGTCGGCCAGGCCGGAGTCGAACAGGTAGCTCGCGTTCAGCCAGGCATACAGGCCGTAGAAGTTGATGTGCGCGGCCGGGTTCAGGTCGCGCGCGCAGCGCGCGACACCCCGCGCGAGCCGCAGGGCGGTGTGCATGGGCACTGAGATAGCGATGAGTTTCGCCTGGCGGACGGCTTGATCGTCCAGCGGGGAGACAGAGGTATCGATGGCGCGAGGCTGAAATCCGGTCTCAGCGAGTGCTGCCAGGGGTGAGGCGAGGCTAAGGGGCTGGTGTCCCAGCTCGTAGCAGGACACGAGAAGGACGTCGCCGGGAGATCGCAAGCGGGCTATTTCTTGGCGGCAGCCCCTCCCTTGACCGCGTCACCGCCCTTCACTGTGCTGGGGTCGAAGTCGGATGGCATCTTGGCGTCGGCAGCGAAGAAGAACTCGTCCATCTGCTGGCGCAGGAACTTGCGCGCCTCCGGATCGCCCATGCTCAAGCCGTAATGGTTCATGAGCAGCGTGGCCTGCTGCTCCCACATCTCCCAGGCCTGCTGCGAGATGTTGTCGAAGATGCGCTGGCCCAGCTCGCCGCCCACCGGCGGCGCTTCGAGGCCGGGTAGTTCGCGATCCAGCTTGGCGCAATGGACGGTGCGGGCCATAGGGCGCCTCCTCCCAAGTACTCTAGGCTCAAGTATGGCATCGGCCAGCCGAGTGCTGCTGCTGGGCATGACAGGCAGCTTCTCTCTCCCTTCGCTGGAGGCGCTGCTTGCGGCGGGCATCGAGGTGTGCGGCGTCATGGTGCCGGGACGCTCCGGTGGCCCTCACCTAGCGTCTCCTGCGGCGGAAGGAGAGGACTTGCCCGTGCTCAACCCATATGCCGAGCGAAGCATCGTGCATGTGGCTTGGGAGCACGACGTCCCGGTGTACGAGATTGGCGACCTGAAGGCGGATGAGACACTGAAGGTTGCCCGCGCCATGAAGCCGGAGGTGCTGGCGGTGGCCTGCTTCGACCGGCTGATCCCGCGCGAGCTCAAGCAGCTGGCGCGGCTGCCCGTCAACGTCCATCCCTCGCTGCTGCCGGCAAACCGCGGCCCGGCGCCTCTGTTCTGGACCTTCCGGCTGGGATTGACGACCACCGGTGTGACTGTGCACGAGCTGACGGATGTGGCCGACGCTGGTCCGATCCTGACTCAAGCGGAAGTGCCAGTCCCGGGAGGCGTCATGGGCGCCGAGCTGGACCAGCGCCTTGCGGAGCTCGGAGGGGAGCTGCTGGTGAACGTGGTCCGGCGGCTCGAGGCGGGGGAACTCAAGCCTCAGCCGCAGGACGAGTCCCGAGCGTCGTACCAGGGCTGGCCGACGCCAGAGGACTGGCTCATCCCGGCGAGCTGGCCGGCGCGGCGCGCGTTCAACTTCATTCGCGGCGTGAAGCATCTGGGCGGACCCGTGCGGATCGCCGGGTGGTCGGTTGAGGAAGCCGTCGCTTACGACGAGCGCGGTCAGCTCGATGCCGCAACTCGCGAGGCCCATGGCGTGCTGCAGGTGCGGATGCAGCCGGGCGTTTTGACTGTGCGAATACGGTCCTAGCCCGCAACAAAACCGCGCTCTTGAACGTCACAATGGTCTGGTGCTGAAACGATTTGGGCCGCTGGCGGCGAGCGCCTTAACTGCCATCGCACTCGCCGGCTGCGGCCAGGTGGCGGGATCGGCCGCTGGGGAGCAGGCGAAGAACGTCATCACCGTAGCCGAAACCCCAGCAGTAGTCGGAAACGTCGCCTCGCTGCTGTCCTACAGCGGCAGCGTTGCGCCGCGCTGGACGGTGAACATCATGCCCAAAACCCAGGGACTCGTGATGGAGCTGAAGGCTCAGCAAGGTCAGCGAGTGAATCGGGGAGACGTGCTGGCGGTGCTGGACCATCGCGCTCTGGACGACCAGCTGGCGCAGGCACAGGCCAACGTCAGCGCCGCTCAGGCTAAGCTCAACAGCTTGCTGGCGGGCGCGCGGCCGGAGGACATCGCGGCCGCCAGGGCCAGTGTGGCGGCGGCCGAGGCGGCGGTCCAGAATCTGCAGCAGGGCCGAGGCGAAGCTGTTGCTCAGGCACAGGCCAAGCTGGATGCGGACCAGGCGGCGCTGAACAAGCTGCTGAATGGGCCAGCGGCTCAGGACATCACCAACGCCAGGTTGGCGGTGGAGCAGGCCAAGGACAAGCTGTGGGCCGATCAAGTCAACTACGATGCGCAGGTCGGCCGCGGGGCCATGACCAAGGAGCAGCGCGAGTCGGCGCTGAGCGTGGACCAAACGGCCATCGACCAGGCCAATACGCAGTTGGCCAAGCTGGTGGCGCCGCCGCGGGCCGAGGACGTGGCTCAGCTCAAAGCCGCGGTCGATGCGGATAAGCAGGCCGTTGAAGTAGCGAAGCAGCCCGGCACGCAAGCGTCCATCGCTCAGGCCCAGCAGCAGGCAAACGCCGCCAAGGCTAACGCCGCGAAGGCCGCTAGTCCCTACACACCGGAGGACATCCAACAGGCCCGCGCCCAAGTGGAAGTGGCTCAGGCAGCAGCCAGATCGGCCCAAACGGTCCTCGAGGATGCGACCATCACCGCGCCGTCGGACGGCGTGCTGAGTGATGTGCCGATTGCGGTCGGCTCTCTGGTGAGCCCGCAAGCGCCCGTGGCGACGCTGATGTCGCTTGAGCTGGAGGTGGATGTGAGTGTGGAGGAGAGCCAGGTGGCGGTGTTCAAAGAGGGCCAGGCGGCGACGATCAGCGTCGCGGCAGCTAAGCCGATTGACGGCAAGGTGTTCCTCGTGGCGCCTTCGGCGGACGCCAAGACGCGCAAGTTCGCCATAAAGGTGACGCCGGCGGTGGCGGACAGCCCACTTCGAGCTGGCATGTCGGCCGCGGTCAAGGTTCAGACGGGCCAGCAGCAGGACGCCATACTTGTGCCGAAGGACGCCGTGATCCAGCGGAATGGCCGGCAGATCGTGTTTATCGACCAGGGCGGCCGGGCCAAGATGGTGGCCGTTGAGACGGGCCTTACGGACGACCGGAACGTCCAGATCCTCAATGGCGTCCAGGCCAACCAGCTTGTTATCTTGCCCGGCTCAGTGGACCTGGCCGATGGAGACGCCGTCCAAGCTGCGCCCGCGCCGGCCGCCGCGCGCTAGACCTCCGCAGCTTCGCCTAGATAGATTTCCTGGACTTGCGAGTTGGCGCGGACGGCGGGGGGATCGCCGCTGGCAAGCACTTCGCCGAGGTGCATGACGGTCATGGTGTCGCACAAGTCGAAGGCCACGTCCATGTCGTGCTCGATGAGCAGCATTGAGATGTCGCGCGGCAGCTGGCGAATGGTCTCAGCGGCCGTGACTGTCTCGGCTGGCGAGAGGCCGGCCGTGGGCTCGTCCAGCAGCAGCAGCCGTGGCTTTTGGCAGACGGCGAGCATGATCTCGAGTGCGCGCTGCTCGCCATAGGACAGCTGGCTCACCAGGGCGTGGCGCCGATCCTCCAGCTTCCACTCGTCGAGGAGCTGGTCAGCTGAGCGCTGCAGATGCTTGTAGCTGGCCACTGTGCGGAACATGGACAGCTTCGTTGCACTCAGGCCTTGCAGCGCCAGGAACACGTTGTGCTCGACAGTGAGCTTGCGGAACAGGTTCGTGATCTGGAACGTGCGGGCCATGCCCAGCGCGATGCGCTTGTGGGTGGGCAGGTGGGTGACCTCATGGCCGAAGACGTTGATGCTGCCGGCGCTGGGCGGCAGCACGCCACTGACCACGTGGAACAGCGTCGTCTTGCCGGCGCCGTTGGGGCCAATGACGGCGCGCCGCTCGCCCTCGGCGATGTCCATCGAGACTTGCTCCACGGCCCTGACGGCGCCGAAGTGCTTGCTCAGGCCGTGCAGCGATAGCGCTGTGGCGTGTGCTGCCATCAGCTACTCAGCGCCCAGCGTGATGCCTGGCGCCGGTTCGGGCATGGCGATCTGCTGGCGCTCCCGCGTCGGTTTGCCGCGGCGCAGCATCCGGACGACAGTGTCCCGCATGGGCGGATAGATGCCGCGTGGCGCGCCCAGCACGACCAGGATGTAGATGATGCCCAGCGCCGTCACCCAGCGCTCGGTG
>DATGVV010000030.1:0-1609 GCA_035299885.1 Chloroflexota bacterium
TCAGCTCCGGGATGCTGGCGTTGGGGTTGCCGGCGCGAGGGCTGGGCAGCCGCTGCGTGGAGCGCATCGCCAGGTTCGTTGCATGGAACAGCGGCGCGTTGACCATGTGGTCCAGCGTGGCGCGGCAGTCCCAGTCCAGCCGGCCGGCTGTGGCGCTCCAGTCACGCTCGGCGACGGGAGTCAGCGTTTCCTGCGCCAGGCGCGCCGCGGCGATGAGGTGGCGTGGCTCGAGTGGTATGTGCTCGGCCATCAGCTGCTCCTCGCTCCCAGCTGTCGCTGGAGCCAGCCGACAATGGTGGGCACGGTCTCCGGCGTGCGGCCCATGTGACCACCGGGAAAGACGCGCGCCGTCTTGGGGCCGCCGTGCCGCAGCAGAAGGTACAGGTCCTGGATGGTGGTCAGCCGGTCGTCCCTGCCATTGATCAGCAGCATCGGCGCGCATGGCTCTTCGAGGATGCCCTTGTCCAGCAGCGACAGCTTCGGCGCCAGCCGGGCGTAGTCCTCGTATGTCGAGCCGCCCAGCGAGCGGGCGCGGGTCTCGTGGAATTCCATGAGGTAGTACTCGGGAAATCGGGTCTCAGTGAACCATTCCGGCTGGAACGTCAGGTGCGCCGCGCCGCCCCAGTTGACGGCGGCCGACAGGTACTGCCGGTGCGTGTGAGCCACTTTGGTGGCCCAGTAGCCACCAAAAGACATACCCAGACAGCCGATGCGTGCTCCGTCGACATCGGCCTGTGCCAGCACCCAGTCGAACACTGGTGTCCACTGCCGCTCGGCGTCCGGCTGCGAGCCGACGGTGGGCGACTCGCCTACGCCGGGCCCATCGATGGCCACCACGGCAATGCCGGCCGCCAGCAGCGCCTGCCCGACCTCGTACGTCTCTTCTTTCCAGCTGTCGATGCCGCCCCAGATGACGATCACCGGCGGCCGGGCAATGCCCTTCGGCTTGCGCACGTAGAACACCAGCTCCTTGCCTTCGATCGGCAAGGTGACGCGCGCCAGCGGCGGGTCGAAACGGGGCCCGATCTTGAGGTAGTTCTCCCGCGCCTTGTCGTAGCAGCGCTGCTTAGCAGGATGGTTAGGGCTGGGGTAGCGGCCGATGAAATAGAAGGTGTAGGCCTGGAAGCGAGCCTCGTCGGCGGCCTTGACGTCGCCGCGCGCTTCAGCTACCTCGGCGCGGCGCTCGAACTCGGCCCCAGCGTTGCCCCAGCAGGAGCCCCAGGTCTCGCCATCGAGGCCCTCCAGCCGCTCGATGGCCGCCGCTGCGACGTCCGCGTCGGCGAACACAAACGGGTTCTTGCGCTCGCGCAAGTGCTCCCGCAGCCACTCTTTGGCCTCTTTCAGGGTGCGCGGACGGTCTCGCGTAAGGGTCAATGTGGCCATAGCGTGTCCCTTTCTACTTGTAGGGTCCGAGCTGTTTGATGGCGTACTGGCAGTAGCTGTCGTTTACGGCCACGCTCATGTCCGGCTGGGTTTTGACGTAGCCATGCTCTGTGTACCAGGTGAGGTTGTCCACGATCGAGGGCGCATTCAGCGAGCAATCGGGGTTCATGTAGGTCCAGCCAACCTGGTCGTACAGGGTTTGCTCCTTCAAGCTGGTGTTCTTCAC
>DATGVV010000031.1:0-5877 GCA_035299885.1 Chloroflexota bacterium
TGGCCGGGCCAATGAGCAGCACGTCCAGTCCGGCTGCGCTGGCGGCCTCCAGGGCGGTTTGCCGCGGCTGCAGCTGGTGCGGATCGATTTCCTGGCTCAGGTCACCGCCCTGCCCCGTGCCGTAGACCACCCAGCGCAGCACGTTCATGGCGCGGGCATGGCCGGGCAGCAGCATCGTGAAGCCCACCAGCCCATGCTCACCCGGCGTGAGGCCGCTGCCGATCGATGCCACGCTGGCAGCGGTGGTAGACGGAAAACCAGCAGTGATCACGCGACCGCCGGCCATGAGCGAGCTGAGGAAAGGCGCCTCGGCCTGGTTGGCCTTCAGCAGCTCGGAGCCAAGCCCATCGAACACCAGCAGGGCGGCGCTCCGGCCTGCCGGAATCGCGAGGATGTTCTTGAACCCGGGCACATCCAGCGCTGCCAGGATGGATGGGGTGAGGTCCGCCAGCGCGGCCTCGCCGTAGCGCGGCGCCGCGGGCGAGGGCACTGTCATTACGAACCTATGCTAGCGGGCGGTCAGCGGTACAGCAGGTTCGGCAAGAGCAGACTGAGCCCGGGCCAGTAGGTCACGACCGCCAGCACCACGCATTGGACGACGATCCAAGGCGCAGCCGCGGCCATCACCGAATACAGCGGCATCTTCGTGATCCCACTGGCAACGTACAGGTTCAAGCCCACCGGCGGCGTAATCAAGCCGATCTCCATGTTCATGGTCATCACGATGCCCAGGTGGATGGGATCGATGCCGACCTCTTTGGCGATGGGGTAGAAGATGGGGGCCATGATTAGGATGATTGGCGTCGGGTCCAGGAAGTCGCCGGCCAGGATCAGCAGCAGGTTGATAAAGAGCAGCACCATCCATGGCTCGTGAGTGAGCCCCACCACTGCTTCCGCCATGCTGTGAGGGATCTGCTCGATTGTCAGCACGAAGGCGAACAGCTGAGCCATGGTGATGATGAACATCAGCATGGCCGTCGTCTTACCGGTGTTCTTGAACAGCTCGGGGAAGTCGCTCCATTTCAGCTCGTGGTGGACGAACACCCCGACCACGATGCCCACCAACACCGCCACGGCCGCGGCTTCGGTAGGCGTGAATTGCCCGCTGTAGATGCCGCCGATAATGATGATGGGCAGGGCCAAGCTGGGCAGCGCCTCTTTCAGAGCCTGCCAGCGCTCAGCCCATGGCACCCGCGCCTGGGTAGCGTAGCCCGCGCGGCGAGCGACCACATAGGAGGTCCCGGCCAGAACACAAGCCTGGAAGATGCCCGGCAGGATGCCGGCCATGAACAGCTTGCCCACGGACTGGTTGGTGGAGAAGCCGTACAGCACCATGGGAATGCTGGGCGGGATCATGATGCCGAGCGCTCCGGCAGTGGACACCACACCCACGGCGTATCTCTTGCTGTAGCCGGCCGAGATCATCGCCGGCAGCATGATGCTGCCGATGGCCACTACCGTCGCCGGGCTGGAACCTGATACCGCGGCGAACAAGGCGCAGGCCGCGACGGCCGAGATGGCCAGCCCGCCGTGGACGTGGCCGAAGAAGGCGTTGCATACGCGGATGATGCGGCGGGCCACGCCGCCCGTCGAGAAGATGTTGCTGGCCAGGATGAAGAACGGCACCGCCAGCAGCGGGAAGGTATCGAGGTTCGTGAAGATTTTCTGGGGGATGGACTCCAGCGGCAGGTTGGTGAAGTAATAGAGCGCGGCGCTGGAGGAGATACCCAGGGATAGGGCGATTGAGAAGCCGCCGAACAGCAGGATAAAGAGAATGACGAACAGCGGGATGGTCACGCGCGGGCCGCCTCTGCCTCGGCGTCAGCCATGGCCGCAACCTCTGCTTGGGCGGCCCGTTTGACCTGCGTCGCGGGTCGCCGCCACAGCTCAACGAACACCTGAGCCTGGTGGAGCGTCATCAGCGCCATGCTGACGGGCACAGACAGGTAGAGCAGCCACCGGGGAAAGAACAGCTCGGCGGTCACCTGACCGCTGTCGTGCGAGAAGGCCACCAGGCGCCAGCCCAGAACCATGACTGATGCGGTGAAGGCCATGCCGACGGCGATGCCCAGGAGCAGCATGGCCTTGGTGCCGCGAGCCGGCAGCCGCTGTACCAGTACGTCCACGCCAATGTGGATGCCCGCGCGCATGCCCATGGCGGCGCCGATGAGCGCGGCCCAGATCATGGTCATCTGGGCGAACTCGCCGCCGCCGCCCAGTGACGAGGATTGCCGCATGCCGACCGCGGTCAGTATGGTGGAGCTGTTGCGCAGAATGACCTCAACTAGGGTTGAGCCCACGGACAGCACCAGGCCCACGGTCACGATGAACCCTTCCAGGCGTTCAAGCGCGCGGTCGAGCGCCTGGTAGGCAGCTCGCGCGCTCATGGCCAAGCTAGTTGAGCGCTTTTAGCTTGTCGATGATCTCCTTGCCGGTGCGGGGCTCCCACTCCTTGATGACCGATTCGGCGGCCGCCCCCCATGCTTTGGCCTCGGCTTCCGTCTGCTCGTGGACGTCCATCTTGCCGGTTTTCTTGATCGCTTCGAACGCCTGGCTGTTATCGTCGTCGGCGATCTTGTTGTTGAACTTGGTGGCTTCGTCCATCGCATCGGACAGGATCTTCCGTGTAGGGGCGTCCAACCCGTCCCACCACTTGGCGTTGGTCGCCACGCCGTAGGTCAGCAATGCGCCGCCGCGGCTGACGGTGACGTACTTCTGCACTTCGTGGAATTTCTGGGTGTAGATGTTGCTCCAGCTGTTGTACTGGCCATCCACGACGCCCTGCTGAAGCGCGCCGAAGACCTCTGAGAAGGCCATTACCTGGGCCGATCCGCCCATGGCCCTGACGAATGCCTCATCGGGCTTCCCCGAGGTGCGGAACTTGAGTCCCTTGAAGTCGTCGGGCGCGATGAGCGGGCGTTTGGAGTCGCTGAAGTGCTTCCAGCCATTCAGCCAGATAGACAGGCCCAGCATGCCTTTGTCGCGCAGCTTCTCGTTCAGCTCTTTGGCCACCGCGTTGCCCGGCGCGATGAACTTTTGCCCGGCCGCGTCGCTCAGGAACAGGTACGGCAGCGCCGGCGCCTCCCATTGGGGGATAAGCACGCCGTACTTGTCGATGCCAGGCGCGATGAAGTTGATGGCGCCCTGCTGCAGCGCCTCGACCTCCTCGCCGTCCTTGTAGAGCTCGGAGTTGGGGAATATCTGGACCTGGATGCGGCCGTTGGAGTTCTGCTTCACCAGCTCGGCAAAGCGCTCCGCCGCCCGGCCTTTGGGCGTGTCGCGCGTGACCACGTGGTTGAACTTGATGGTCGTGGTCGCCCCGCTGGTGGTGGCGCCGCTGGCGGGGGCCTGCTGCTGCTGGCTTTGAGCCGGGGCCGCCGGCGCTGCGCCGCGGGCCCCGCAGGAGGTGGCCAGCAAGGTCAGTATCGCGATGGGTGCGAGCAGGGTCCTGCGCATAAGTTCTCTCCTTGTTAGCTGGGATACGCGTTTTCGCGAGGATAGGGGCCATTTGCTGGCGCCGTCAAGTCGCTGATTTTCGGTAGGATGGCGCATGCACATTTCCCGGCGCTCATTTCTGGGCACGACTCTGGCCTCGGCGGCTGTTTGGTTGGCTGGCTGCGGCCAGCCAGCTGCATCGAGCAGCCCCGCGGGCACAGGCAGCGCTGCCGCCTCCGCAAACGCCAGTCCCAAAGCGGCCAGCGTGGCCGCCTCCGCGGCGCCCTCGGCCAAGCCTGCCGCGCCCGGCACAGCCAACGCCGTGAAAGGCGCGTGGGTGGCGTTGACTGCCAACATGATGCTTTGGCCGCTGGCAGTAGAGGCCGGCTACTTCGATAAGTACGGCATCAACTTCAACCTGCAGTACATCCAGGGCAGCGTCACCTCCGTCCAGTCCATGCTGGCGGGCGAGATCGACATGGCCTCGATTGCCGGCAGCACCGTGGTCGCTGCCCAGGCGGCCAAGCAGGACATTGTCATGACCATCGGCTACGTCAGCGAATACTTCTGGCGCATCATGGCCAAGCCCGCCATCACCAGCGTCGATCAGCTCAAGGGCAAGACCGTGGCTGTCACCAAGATCGGCAACTCCGACTACTTCGCCTGGTCGATCCTGGCCAGCAAGCAGGGGTGGAAGCTGGAGGACTTCAAGTTCGCCGCCGCCAATGATTCGCCTGGGCAGGTAGCACTCATGTCAGCCGGCCAAGCCGACGCTGTCGCGGTGTCACCGCCAAACGACGTGCTGGCGCAAAAGATCGGCGCTCATCTCATCCTCGACGAGGCCGACTACCACCTTCCCAACCAAGCGGTGGGCATGTCGCTGCCGCGCGGCTACTTGGCCCAGAACCGCCCCAGGGCCCTGAGCGTGGCCAAAGCCACGATCGAGGCCATCCACCGCTGGAAAACCGACCCGCCGTTCGCCAAGGGCGTCATCAAGAAATACCTCAAGCAGGACGACCCAGCCTACATCGACAGCGGCTACAACGGGTACTTGAACCTCTTCCAGGAGAAGCCCTATCCCAGCAAGCCAGGCTTTGAGTCCGTCATCGAGGAGGTCTCGAACCAGACGCCGGCGGCCAAGAGCGTCACGCCGGAGCAGTGTATGGACAACAGCATCATGAAGGAGCTGGAGGACAGCGGATTCTTGAAACAGGTCTACGGAAGCTAGGCGTATGGCTCTCGACTTCGTCACGACCGAGGAGATCGTCCAAAAGGCGCGCCGCCGGCTCAGCCAGGGCGCCTGGGACTACCTGGTGGGCGGCTCCGAATCGGAAACGTCCCTCCGCCGCAACCGCCAGGCCTTCGATCGGATCGCTTTCCGGCCGCGCATCCTGGTAGACGTCTCAGAGATCGATCCCTCGGCCACGTTCTTGGGCCAGAAGCTGCGCATCCCGGCCATCCTGGCGCCCATCGGCTCGCTCCAGCAATTCGACGCCCAAGGCGCGGTGGCCTCGACCAAGGCCGCCACCGAGTTCGGGATCATGCACGCCGTCAGCTCGTCCACGGAGCCCGAGCTGGAGGTGACCGCGGCCGCGACCGACACGCCGAAAATCTTCCAGCTGTACGTCTTCGGGGACATGAAGTGGACCGAGGAGATCGTCGGGCGCGTGAAGAAGGCCGGTTACGCTGCGCTGGCGCTGACGGTCGACGTGGCCCGCTACAGCCGCCGGGAACGGCCACTCCTGAGCCGTTACCAGTACTCCATTCAGCGCCGGGGGCTGGCCGATCGCAAGTACCTGGCGGCGCTGACCTGGGACACGATGGACGCGATCAAGAAAATGTGGGGCCGGCCCTTCATGCTGAAGGGCGTCCAGACCGCCGAGGACGCGGCGCTCGCCGTGGAGCACGGCGTGGACTGCATCTGGGTGTCCAACCATGGTGGGCGCCAGCTCGACCATGCACTGGGCAGCATGGACACGCTGCCGGAGATCGTGCAGGCGGTGGAGGGCCGGGCGCGCATCATCCTCGATGGCGGCGTCCAGCGCGGCAGCGACATTTTGAAGGCACTAGCCCTCGGGGCTGACGTGGTGGCTTTGGGCCGGCTTCAGGGTTGGGGCCTGGCCGCCGCCGGCAAGGATGGCGTGGTGCGCATGCTTGAGATCCTGGAAGATGAGCTCATTTCGGCCATGGGCCTCACCGGCCTCACGAGCATCGACAAGGTCACGCCCAAATACGTCCGCCCGGCCGAACCCGTGACTCCGCCCCACGAGATGAGCAGCTGGGTGAATATGCCGCTGGGACGGATCGTTTAGGCGCTGGCGAAGCCAGGATTCAACGTGGCATCGTGAACGGCTGCGGGAAGAGATCGTGCTTACGTTGGATCGCCGCGATTTCACCGTGGTTCGGCCGCGGCATTGCGCTGCCCTGCGATTGCTCCCAGAA
>DATGVV010000032.1:0-9676 GCA_035299885.1 Chloroflexota bacterium
GTGCCCTGGTTCGAGGCAACCGACGAGCAGCGGCGAGTAATCCCGGGAGTCAATCAGGCCGGGGTATGAGGAAGGAACGATGCTCAGCGAAGAACTGAACCAAAAGATGACTAGGGTCGGGCCGGGCACGCCGGCCGGCAATCTGCTGCGGCGCTACTGGTGGCCGGTGGCGGCCAGCGCCGAGCTCGCTTCCCGGCCCACCAAGAAGGTGCGGCTGCTGGGCGAGGATCTGGTGCTGTTCCGCGATGCTTCCGGCAACATGGGCCTGATCGCCGAGCGCTGTCCCCATCGCCGAGTTTCGCTGGTCTACGGCATACCGGAGCCCGACGGCATCCGCTGCCCGTACCATGGCTGGCTCATGGATCGGCAGGGCAACTGCCTGGAACAGCCGGCCGAGCCGCCCGAAAGCAACTTCAAGGACAAAGTCAAGGTGCCCGCGTACCAGGTCCAAGAGCTGGGCGGGCTGATCTTCGGCTATCTTGGGCCCGAGCCGGCGCCGCTGCTGCCCCGCTACGACGAGTTCGTGTGGGACAACGCCGTGCGTGAGATTGGTGCTGCGGTCATTCCCTGCAACTGGCTGCAGATCATGGAAAACTCCCTCGACGGTACCCACGTCGAGTGGCTCCACGGCTATTACGGCAACCACGTGCGCCGGCTGCAGGCCGAGGAGCAGGGCGAGCCATTCAAGCCCCGGCCCGTTCGCCACCACAAGAAGATCGGCTTCGACCTGTTCGATTACGGGATCGTCAAGCGCCGCATCGAGGAGGGGGGCTCTGAGGAGGACGACGATTGGAAGATCGGCCACGCGTTGGTATTCCCTTGCATCCTGGCCAACCCGACTATGCAGATCCGCGTGCCCATGGACGACACCCACACCTGGCACCTGTGGTACACGGCCACCAAAGTCAACCTGCCGGCGCCGGTGCAAGCGCACGTGCCCTTCTACAACATTCCCTGGCAGACCGAAGACGGCGAGTTCATCACCAATTTCGTCGACGGCCAGGACATCTTGAGCTGGGTTACGCAGGGTGAGATCGCGGAGCGGCACCTGGAGCGCCTAGGAGCGTCCGACGCGGGCATCATCCTTTACCGCCAGGTGCTCAAAGATCAGATCGAGCGCGTCGAGCGCGACGAGGACCCGCTGGGCGTCATTCGCGACCCCGCCAACAACCAAATCATCGAGCTGCCGCGCGAGCGGGTGCACCATGGCGAGCGCCGAGACGTGCAGTTCGCCGGTGATGGCCGGCTCCGCGTTGGAGCCCGCCCCAACGCGCCCGAGTACGTCGACGCCATGCGGGAGCTGCGCCGCCAGGCGAGCGAGGCTGGAGCCGAGTTGATGTACGAGCCGCCACCGATCCTGGTCGACTCCGAGCGCACCGTCACGGCCGACCTGGCCTGACGCCTTTGTCATTCCGAGCGCAGCGAGGAATCCGTGCTGGTGCTGCGGATGTCTCACTTCGTTCGACATGACAAAGGAGAAAGTCCTCCGTTTCGGGGTCGCCGGCATCGGCGCCGCTGAATACGAGATCCAAGCCGTGCTGCGGCATCCTGGCTTCAGGCTGGCTGCGCTGGCCGACATTGAGCAGGAAATCCTAACCTCTGCCTGCCAGCGTTATGGAGCGCCGGGCTTTGCCAGCGTGGAAGCGCTCTGCCACAGCGGGCTGATCGACGCCGTCTACATCGGCACGCCCACCCACCTCCACACCGAGCATGCTCTCATGGGCATCGAAGCCGGCCTGCATGTCATCGTCGCCAAGCCGATGGCGCTCAGCCTCGAAGACGCTGAGCGCATGACCCAAGCCGCCGACCGCAAGGGCGTGCAGCTCATGGTCGGCCACACGCAAGCGTTCGAGCCGCCGGTGTTGAGGATGCGCGAGATTATCGAGTCCGGCGAGCTCGGCTCGCTGGGCATGATCAACGGCTGGTACTACACCGATTGGATCTACCGCGGCCGCAAGCCGGAGGAGCTGGTGACCGAGAAGGGCGGCGGCGTTGTGTATCGCCAAGGAGCCCATCATTTCGACATCGCGCGGCTCCTTGGCGGAGGGCTTGTCGGCAGCGTCCGGGCCATGACCGGCCGCTGGGACGTCCGTCGGCGTACTGAAGGCGCCTACGCTGCGTTTCTGCACTTCGAGAGCGGCGCAGCCGCCACGGTTGTGTTCAATGGCTACGACCACTTTCGTTCGACCGAGCTCGGCTTTCCGATCAGCGAAGGCGGCCTCGAGGTCCACCACGAAGCCTACGGTCAAGCGCGGGCCTCCGTCGCTGCTGCCAGTCCCGAGGGCGAGTTGACGCTCAAGCGGGCCCGCCGCCGGCGAGAGCCCGGCGAGCGGCATCAGTCGTTCTATGGCGTCACCGTCGTGAGCTGTGAGCGCGGTGATATCCGCCAGTCGCCCGACGGGCTGCTGATCTACGGCGACGACGGCTCGCGGGAGGTGCCACTGCCGCCAGGCCTGACCGGCCGCGACGTGATGCTGGAGGAGCTGCACCAGGCGGTCACCACCGGCACGCCCGCGCCGCACAATGGCCGTTGGGGCAAGGCGACCCTCGAAGTCTCATTAGCCGTGCTGCAGTCTGCGCGAGAACGGCAAGAGATCGCGCTGTCGCACCAGGTTCCTTATAGGCCGGCGGCCTCCAGCAGCTTACGCTGATAGCGCCACTCGGAGGACTCGACGTCCCCACCTCTCGGCTGGCGCCCCCGACCTGAAGACCATCGCCGGCGGTGGTCCTCGAGGTCCGGCACCGGCCGCGGGCCGCCGATCGCGTAGGCCATGTAGTTCAGCCGCGCTAGCTCGAACACTCGCAGGCTGATGATCGTGGCGTCCTCGACGCTCGCTCCGGCCGTCGTCATCCCATGGCCGCGGAGCAGGCAGGCTCGACGATCGCCCATCACGCGCATGAAGTCGGCGCCCAGCTCGTCGTCAATGATCGTCAGCGTTCGAGGATATGTCGGGATCCCCTCTTCGAGCAGCCGCAGGGCAGCCTGCCCGTCGTAGGCGCCATACATCGGCACCAGCGGCTTCTCGCAGGCGGTGAGCACCACCACCGCCTCCGGATGGCTGTGGATGACGCTCATCACCTCCGGCCGCGCGCGAAACACCGCCAGGTGCATGGCCGTTTCCCGCGGCGGCTCCAGCCCCTCCGGCGCATCCACGACTGAGCCGTCCAGGCGGATGGTGATGATGTCGCGCTCGGCGGCGAACTCCAGCGCCTCCTCGTCGGGTCCTTTGGCCTTGATCAGCACCTGGTCGGTGCCCGGGATGCGCGCGCTCACGTGGCCGAAAGAGCCCTTGGTGACGGCCTGATGGCCGAGGATGCGGCACGACAGGGCCACTTTCTCGCGCAGCTTAGCGATTTCGCTGCTCATCGCGCTTTAGAGCGCGTCATATGAGCGCAGCTGGTCCTCGGTCAAGGGGTTTCCGTAGATCTCGTTTCGCACGCGGAGGTGTTGGGCCATGATGGCCATCAGCGCGCGCGCCGCTATCTCCAGGTCCTGCTCGCTGTTCACGCGCTCCTGCACGAAGCGTTGAACCTGCTCGGGCCCATGCCCCATCTCATCGGTCGCGATCTCGCCCATCGCCGCCGCGAAGCGCCTCTGAAACTCGTCGCCGGAGAGCCGGCTGGCCTCGACGAAGGCCGCCCCGCCGCCGCCTTCCGAGATCTTGACCACGCCCTTCCAGATCGGCTGCGGCGTGCCTTCCATCTGCTCGCGCGTGACATCCACCATGCGGGCTGCCTCGGGCAGATGCGGGTTGTGGAGATAGTAGTCGTCGACGGTCTCGTCCCAGAAGGCGTTGACCTCGTATTTGCGCAGCTCTTCGGCAGTCAGCTTGCGGCCAGCCAGCCACTCGGCGATATCGGCCAGCAACGCGTGATGCTTGATCTCGTCGGCGCATTGCTCCAGCATGTGATACAGCTCCCAGCGGCCAACGCCACGCTCCAAGTCCGCGCCCATTTGAGCCACCTTGGGCAGCCAGTGGGCGATCTGGACCTCGCGGCCTATCTGCCGCAGCACCACCTCCAGATATTCCTCGTTGGTCCGCGGCGTTGAGAAGAACTTGCGAACTACCGCGCCCTCGCCCGCGGTGTAGCGCTCCAGGATGCCGCGCAGCACTTCTTGAGCACGCTCCCGCGGGGATTTGACCTCGACTGCCATCATTGGCCTCCCATCATTTGAGGATGCTCGCGTAGAAGTCGCGGATCTTCAGGCGCTCCTGGACCTGGAACTTGTACTCGTAAGTATCCACATAGCTTACGCCCGGCTTGGGCAGCAGCTCCGGCTCCAGCCAGTCGACGGCGACGTCGTTGCGCACAGGCGCCTGTGCGATGGCCCGGCCATACGCCGCCATGCCTTCCTTGCTCGCAATCCAGTTAACGAAAACGCGCGCCGCGTTGGGGTGCGGCGCATGGTCGAACAGACAGACCAGCCCAAAGCCGCCGCTGACAGCCTCCTTTACGTCGGACAGGCGCGGACGCGCGAACGTGAGCCCGGCCTTGATATGCGGCTCGAGAAAGCTCTGGGAGGCCGCAAGTCCAATCGGATAGCTGGCGTGAGCCAGCCAATCCGCCACTTGTTGGTTCTCGCGTGACAGCGCCACCTTATGGTCTCGGTAGAGCGTGGTGACGAAATCCTTGCCCTTGCTGACGTACAACGCCGCCCCAACGATCGCTCCGCCGCCGTTGATGCTGGGGTCGTGCGCCGCGATCTTGCCCGCCCACTTCGGGTCGAGGAGAGACTCCGCGGTTGGCACATCGGCGGGAGAAACAGCCTGCAGATTGATGGTGATTGTGGTCGTAATGGTGTTGAATAGCTGAAGCACCAATTGGCCTTCCGGGTCGCGGAACCAGGGCTGGCCCGTCTTCCAAAGCGACCCATCAGCCACCTCAGCCAGCAGCAGCGCAGGCTTGATCGGTTCCAACAGGCCTTTGGGGTAGAATGTGCCGAAAGTCGTATCGCCGCCCGCCAGCATCACGTCGACGTTGTACTGACCAGCCACCCGCTCCCGCTCGATGCGCGCGCTGACGTCGCCTGGATTGCCGCCGATGTATTCGACCTCGATGCCGAACCGGTCTTTGAAGCCGGTGGTAATGACTTGCCTGGCGCGCGGGTCGGGCGACCCGGCCACGACGACCTTACCCTCGCGCTTGCCGGCGGCAACCAGATCGTCCCAGCTGCCTGACTTGGCCTCCGCACTGCCTTTGGCGCTTGCCGGGCCGGATCCTGAGGATGCCCCACCGCAGGCCGACAAAGCCAGCCCAAGAAGGGCCAACCCGCTGCTTCGCAGCATCGACCGGCGGCTGATCTCGACCCGATTCGTTATGTCCAGTGGCACGCCCTAGCCGCCGCCCTGCTTGACCGGCATGAGCACTGGCTCGAGGCCGCGCAACCGGCATTCGCGGTAGAACTCCTCGCGGATCTCCGGGTCTTCGTGGTCGTATTTAACCAGCTCGGTCTTATGTGCTTCCGGTCCGCCTTCGCCAGCGCCGTACTTCGAGAAGCCGCCGCCCCTGAAAGCAAATTGTCGCAGCGGCTCGGGATTGGGGTTCCTGTGCTGGTGGTACACCAGTCACCTGGCGGCGATTCATCCTGACGGCGCTAGGCCTAGGCAGGTTGCCAGTAAGCGAAGGCGAGACCGGTGACGGAGTGGTAAGCGGGTATGTAGTCCACGACCTTGGCCCTCACGCCGGCAAAGGCCCCGGCGACGGCGAGCCACGAGCGGATCTCGCCGGTACCGCCGCTGAGCGTCGCTGACTCGAAACCGAACAGATGCTCGAGCGGCGGCAGGTCGGCGTCTGCCAGTCGATCCAGGAACCAATGGTCTAGCGGCTCGTCGATCCAGCCAGCGCGCGGGCCCCTGGGATCATGAGAGAGCCCGCCTGAGCCAAGGATGGCAATGCGCTCGGGCCGGCTGGCGAGGATCTCCGACAGCGCCTGCCCCAATTCCAGGCATCGCTTCGCGCTGGGGAGCGGCGGATGATAGGCGTTCACGAACATGATCACTGTCGGGATGTGTCGTTCGGCCACCCCCAGCACGTTGGAGGGCCGCATGAACGCGTGGCCCAGGCCCGCGGCTGGGCGGCCCATCGGACAAAGCTCCTCTAGATAGGCGAAGTCGAAGCCTCGGGCAACCAGACTAGCCAGGAGCGAGCGCGACAGCTCGGCATCGCACTTGAGCGTGATGTGGCCTTGGTCCAGCGGCTGACCTAGAAGGCCCAGGTTGGTCGTACCGGCGACCTCCTCGCCTACAAACAGTGCAAAGGCCGGCACGAACGCTTTCGAGAACACCTCCGTCTGATCGTCGCCCACGATGATCAGGGCGTCGGGCTGGTAGGCCTCCAGCTGAGCGCGGAGGGTGGCGAAGTTACGCTGGATGCGATCAACGTAGCCCGCCAGCACCTCGCCAGTCTCTAGCTGCAACGCGGGAGGCTGCGGCACGCCAGGCGTCAGCACCTGGTGCAGTTTGGGCCAATCCTCAGCCTTGGCGAACATCGACGGCGCATGTGACGTTGCTAAACCCAGGCCCAGCGGCATGGCGCTCATGCTATCATCCGCCGGGCTCAGTGGACGTGCTCCGTTTAGGCTTTGCCGGGCTTGGCGAAGCGGCCACCCTTGTACTGCCCGAGATCAAGCAGCTGCCCTACATCCGTGTGACCGCCGCGGCCGATGTGCGGGCGCCGGCGTTGGAACGCTTCGAGTCGGAGTTCAAGGGCGAGACCTTCCGCACCGTGGAGGAGCTGTGCGCCAGTCGGAACGTGGACGCCATCTACGTGGCCACTCCGCACGAGCTGCACCCTGAGCACACTATGTTAGCCCTCGAGAGCGGCAAGCACGTGATCGTCGAAAAGCCTATGGCCCTGTGCGTGGCAGACGCGGAGAAGATGAATCAGACCGCTGAGCGTTGTGGCGTGAAGCTGCTGTGCGGGCACACCAAGAGCTTCGACCCGCCCATCCGTAAGATGCGTTCGCTCATCCGTGAGGGGCGTATCGGCAGGCTGCGGATGATCAATACCTGGAACTACAACGACTTCATGGTTCGGCCCTATCCGGATCGGGAGATGGAGGTGAGCCGGGGCGTAGTCCTCAACCAGGGCCCACACCAGGTGGACATCGTGCGACTGCTCGGTGGGGGCATGGTGCGCAGCGTTCGGGCCATGACCGGCACCTGGGATGAGACCCGGCCTGAGGGCGCGTACAGCTGCTACCTTGAATTCGAGGACGGCGCGCCGGCCACGATCATCTTCAGCAGCTATGGCTACTTCGACACCGCAGAGCTGACCTGGTGGCTCGGGGAGGCAAGCTATCCCGGCCGCAACCAGGACTCGCGGCGGGCGTTCAACCGCATTCGCGGGCCCGGTCTCGAGCGGCGGCTGGAGGAGCTCAAGGAGGGCGTGCGTTACGGCGAGCGGCGACCGGAGGGCGGCCCGTCAGCCCACGGCTGGGGCTCGAGCGACTTCAGCCATGCCAAAGGCCATCAGCGCTTCTATGGTCTAACGATCGTCAGCGGCGACAAAGGCGAGATGCGCCAGTCCCAAGATGGCATCCTGCTGTATGGAGACGAGTCCGTGGAAGAGATCCCCGTGGGCGAGGGGCTGTTCGGGCGGCAAGCCGAGGTCACCGAACTGTACAACGCCGTAGTCCACGGCCGGCACATGTTCCACGATGGTCGTTGGGGCGAGGCCACGCTAGAGGTGTGCTTGGGCATGCTGCAATCGGCCGCGGAACGAAAGGAGATCATGATGAGCCACCAGGTGCCGGTTGGCGACTAGTTCCCTCTCCCTCTGGGAGAGGGCTAGGGAGAGGGTCTGCCTAATGCTCCTAGCCGGGGTTCTGGCTGCCTGTGGAGCAGGCGCTCCAGCCAGCCAACCGACGTCAGCCAAGGCGTCCCAAGCCTCGCCGGCGGCGAGCGGCGCATGGGAGCAGCTGCTCGCTGAGGCCCGCAAGGAAGGGACGGCCGTAACCATCGCGCCGCCCTTCCCGGCGCTGCGCCAAGCCTATACGGAGCAGTTCAAAAAGGACACCGGCATCGAGCTCGAATACCTGGGACTACCGACCAATGAGGGCTCCGCACGCGCCGAGCGTGAGGCCATCGCCGGTAAACCATCCATGGATGTGCTGGTAGGTGGCGGCAGTGAAGTGCTGACGCTGGTGCCCAAGGGGCTCCTCCAACCGATTGCCCCGATGCTGGCCATGCCCGAGGTTGCAGACCGGTCCAAGTGGCAGGATGGCAAGCTGATGTACATGGACAAGGAGCAGCAGTTCATGCTGCGCACAGCGTCCACTGTCTACGGCGGGCTGCTCGTAAACACCAAGCTGGTCCCCCAAGGAAGCATCGGCTCATGGAATGACCTGCTCAAGCCGGAATGGCAGGGCAAGATCATCTCCTTTAATCCGCGCTCCCCCGGCCCAGGAGCCGGCGAGGCCAGCAACCTGCTCTCCCGGCTGGGAGCCGACTACGTCAGCAAGCTCTACCTCGGCCAGAAAGTCGCCTACAGCTCGGACGAGCGGGCGGTGGTCGAGGGCGTGGCGCGCGGCACGTATGCCATGGCTCTGGCCTCTGCATTTCAATTTGTCGAGCAGCTCAAGAAAGAGGGCTTTCCGCTCGACATGATCTTTCCCGAGGGTGCGCCCGGCTACCTGTCAGGCGGCTACAGCGTGGTCAAGGTGCCCAAGGGCGCTCCACATCCCAAAGCGGGAGCGGTATTCGTCAACTGGTTTGCCGGACGCGCCGCGCAAGAGATGTACAGCAAGATCGTGCTGGAGGCCAGCCGCCGCGTAGACGTCGACAAAAGCGTGGTTCCCGGTTACATCCAGCCCAAACCGGGTGTGGACTACCTCGACCAGTACAGTTTCGAGTGGTACACCGGCAGCCGCAAGGAGGCGCTGGACAAAGTAGCAGAAATCTTAGGGCGTTAGGAGCCAAGTCGTGGCTTACTTCCGTGACCTCCGAGGTTTCCTGGACGATCTCGAGTCCAGGGGCATGCTTTATCGGTTCAAGGAGCCGATCGACAAGGATCGCGAGCTCCTGCCTCTGATGCGGGTGCAGCTGCGCGGCCTGCCCGATGCCGATCGCAAGGTGCTGCTGTTCGAGGATGTCCGTTCGGCCGCGGGCCAGCGCTACGACATGCGCGTGGTTGGCGGCGTTTACGGCCTGACCGAAGAGGTCGTGGCGCTTGGCATGGGCTGCGCTTCGACGAGCGAGATGCTCGAGCGCTGGCACCTCGCGCTGGAGCGGCCCCTCCCCCCCAAGCTGGTGGACAGCGGCCCCGCGCACGAGGTGGTTCACCTCGGCGAGGAGCTGCAGAACTTGGGTCTCGACGAGATTCCGGTTCCGCTGGAGGATCCCGGATTCAGCCAGGTGATCCGCACCGGGCTGCCTATGATTACGCGCGATCCCGAGACCGGCATCACCAACGTGGGCACCTACAACGGCTTCCTACGAGATCGCACGCGGCTCGTGGCCGCCATCGGCGGGGGCCACGACGCGATGCGCTACCACTGGCAGGCTGCCCGGCGCCGGCACGAGGACATGCCGCTGGCGATCGTCATCGGGGCCACGCCAAATGTGATGCTGGTCGGCTCGGCGCCCATTCCATACGGGATGGACGAGCTGGGTGTGGCCGGCGCAATGGTTGGCGAGCCGCTCGAAGTGGTGGCTTGCAAGACGGTGCCGCTCGA
>DATGVV010000033.1:0-3301 GCA_035299885.1 Chloroflexota bacterium
GAGCTTGATGTCGGGGTGCTCGGCCAGCCGCGTGCCCACAACCGGCCCTGGCCCGGCCACGATGTTGAGCACGCCCTCCGGCAGCCCCGCTTCAGCGCAGATCTCGCCCAGCAGCAGCGGCGTCATGGGAGCGACGGAGGCCGGCTTGATGACGCACGTGTTGCCGGCGGCCAGGCACGGACCTGCCTTCCAGGTGGTCAGCATGAACGGGAAGTTCCAGGGCGTAATCAGCGCCGCCACACCGATCGGCCGGCGCTGATGGTAGTTCAGGAAGTCGGTATCGACCGGAGCGCTCTCGTTGTTGAGCTTGGTTATGAGCTCGGCGAAGAACCGGAAGTTGAGGCTGGCGCGCGGCATTTCGACGCGGCTCTCCTTGAGTGGCTTGCCGACGTCGCTGCTCTCCAGGGCGGCCAGCTCGGGCGCACGCTCGACGATGCGCTGCGCCACTTTGCTGAGGACCGCGCTCCGCTCGGCCGTCTTCATCTTGCCCCACGGCCCCTCGAAAGCGCGCTTCGCGGCCGCCACGGCTCGATCGACGTCCTCGCGGGTGGCCTTGGCCACCTCAGCCAGCACACCGTTGTCGGTCGGGTTCAGGACCTGAAAGGTCTCGCCGCTAACCGACGGCTGCTCTTTGCCGTCGATAAACAGGCCTACTTGCTTGACCTGCGTGCGCTCCAGAACGGTACTCATGTGCTAAGTGTAGTCCTGGCCCCTTCGGACGTGTGACAATACCGGCGCTAGGGAAAAGGCGAGGAGACGGAAATGGCTGCCGTAGCGGAAGCTCCGGCTGGGCGATCCAGCAAGCTGTCGATCTATACCAGCATCAATGCCAAACTGCTGTACCTGATCATCCTGATCGAGGTGCTGCCGCTCGTGGCAATCTGCGCCGCCAGCGTGTACTTGTCGCGCCAGGTGATCGAAAGCCGTCTCGGCGCCAGTGCCGCGTTCAGCCAGATCGTCACCATCGACATCGTGGCGCTGGCGATTTCCATAGCCGTCATGCTGGCTGCCGCCTGGATCACAGGCCGCGCCGTCACCAAGCCCGTCCTGCAGACGGCCACCGTGGCCCGGCGCCTGGGCCAGGGCGACCTGAGCGATGAGGTCGAAGTCCGCTCCAGCAATGACGAGCTGGACCTCATGGTGCAGTCCATCAACGAAATGGTGGGCTACATCCGCGAGATGGCCGCCGTGGCCGACCGGCTCGCGACTGGCGACCTCACGGTGGCCGTCCGGGCGCGATCGGATTCGGACGTACTCGGCCAGGCCTTCCGGCGCATGGTCAGCAACATGCACCACCTGGCCGGCACGCTGGCCGATGACGCCCGCGCGGTCGCCGACGCCACCGTTTCGCTGTACCAAGCTTCCGACCAGGCCCGCTCCGCCGCCACTGAGATCGCCCAGTCGATGGAAAGCGTTGCCCAGGGCACGGCCGACGCCTCCGAGCGCATCGCGCGCATCGCCGCGGGCGCCGAGAAGCAGCGCGCCGAGGTGCTGGCCAGCTCCGACACCATCAGCCAGATGTCGTCAGCGATCGAGCGCGTGGCTCAGAACGCCCAGGCGGTGGCCGAAGCATCCGACTCGGCCTACAAGGCCGCGACTGAGGGCGGCGACCGGGTGAAGCAAGCCGTCGCCAGCATGAGCGTGATCCGCGACACCGTGCTCCAATCCGCCGGGCAGCTGCGGCAGATGGGCGGCACGTCTAAACAAATCGCCGGCATCAGCGAGTTCATCGCCGACATCGCCGAGCAGACGGGCATCCTGGCCATCAACGCCGCCATCGAGGCCTCGCGGGCGGGCGAGCAGGGCAAAGGCTTTGCCGTCGTTGCCGACGAGGTCCGCAAGCTGGCCGCGCGCTCGTCGACGGCTACCAGCCAGATCAGCGACCTGACGGCCAAGATGTCGATCGAGACGCAGCAAGCCATCGCGGCCATGGAGCAGGGCGTGCAGCGCGTGGAAGAAGGCTCCGCCCTGGCGGGAAGGGCCGCCGACGCGCTGCAGTCAATCCTGGCTGCGGTGCGGCGCACCAACGATCAGATCCAATCGATCTCCGCCGCCGCCGAGCAGATGACCACGTCCAGCAGCGAGGTGGTATCGGCCATCAACCGCATCTCGCAGGTGGTGGTCCAGAACAGCCAGGAAACCGAGCAGATGAGCTCGATGAGCCGCTCCAACGCAGAAGTGACGGAGCAGGTGTGCGCCTCGGCTGAGCTGCTGTCGCAGCAGGTGAACGCCATCTACGGCGCCGCGGAGCAGCTCAGCTCGCTGTCCACTAGCCTCAAGGCGGCGGCTGAATCCTTCCAGCTTTGACGATCCAGCCCTAGAGCTTCTCACTTAAGAAATCGGGGGGAATTCCTCAGAGCCATTACGTCCGGCGCCCGGCACGCAAGCTGCGTGGGAACGAGGGCAAATGGATTCCGAGGACATCATCGAGGGCGAGTGGCGGGAGCTGCCGCCACCGGACGACCCTTCGCCAGACGTCCCGCCGGCGGTTCGGGCCCGCGCTCGGCTGGCGCAAGCAGTGGCCCTGCGAGACATGGAGAGCAGCTGGCAGGCCCGCGGCCGCGTGGTCTCAGCGCCGGCGCCACGGCTGCGCCCAGTCCCGCCCCACGGCGAGCTGGACAGCCTGTGGTTGGCCAGCCACAGCGCCAGCCGCTCCGAACGTGCGCGGGCCGCGGAGCGCCTGGCGATGCATGATTTTCTTAGCCGGCCTCGCCGGCCTCACCCGCCGCTGCGATCGATCTAAACGATCGCGTTCTCGGTCTGCGGATCGAACAGGTGCACCTTGTGGGTGTCGATCAGCACCGGCAGATTGTCGCCCGGTTGAGCGTCGAGTGAGCTGTCCATGCGGGCGACGAAGGCCGTCTCGCCGGCGGTCAGGTAGACGTAGGTCTCGTTACCCATCTGCTCGACGACGTCGACCTTGACATTGGCAGGCTGATTGCCGTTGGCCGGCACCCGCCGGCCATCGTAGATGTGCTCGGGACGAACGCCCAGCACTACCTCGCGGGACTTGTGCGCCTGCGCCCGCGAGGCAACCTCGGGCGGCAGCTTGAGGTCGATGCCCGCCGCGCGAACGGTGAGGTCTCCGTTCGAACCTTCTAGCAGCCCCGAGAAGAAGTTCATTGCGGGGCTGCCGATGAAACCGGCCACGAATATGTTGGCCGGGTGCGTGTAGACCTCTGCCGGCGCATCGAGCTGCTGCAGTACGCCGTCCCGCAGGATGGCGATGCGGCTGCCCATGGTCATGGCCTCGACCTGATCGTGAGTGACGTAGATGACGGTGGTCTGGAGACGGCGATGG
>DATGVV010000034.1:0-1575 GCA_035299885.1 Chloroflexota bacterium
TGCTGTCGATCTCTCCTGGCAGCCAAGCGGCGTCTCCAATGACCGCGACGGCGCCTGGATGCAGGCGATGCAATCTCGCGATGACGTCGTTTGCCTGACTGCCGACATCACCAATGAGGCTCAGATCAGCGCGGCCTACGAGACCACGATCAAACGCTTGGGTACGGTCGACGTACTGTGCAACAACGCGGGGCTGCGCCAGCGCGTGCTCTTTCCGCCGGCGGGACGGACGACGGTGCTTGGCGTCACTAACGACGACTTTCGCAAGAGCTACGAGGTGACCGTGTTCGGCACGCTGCTGGCGACGCGCTACTTTGTGAAGCCCATGATCGAGCGCAAGCGCGGCAGTATTGTGGCTACGGTCACGAGCGGCATCCTGATGCACCCCGAGGGCGACGCGCACGCCTACCTGCGGCCGAGTAGCCGCGAGCAGCCTTACACGTCAGCCAAGGCGGCCATCGCCAACATCATGGCCTACCTGGGCGACGAGCTGCGCGAGCACAACGTGGCGGTCAACTCCATCGTGCCGGGTCACACCCGGACCTCGGGTTTCGAGGAGCAGGCCGAGGCGCGGACGAAGCTCGGCGGGCACCCCGGCCCGGTGCCGTTCCATCCCGATCACTTGCAGCCGCTGGCTATCTTCCTGGCGCAGCAGGATGCCCGAGGGGGCCATACCGCCAAGATCTGGGACACGCCGACCTGGCTGCTCGACCATGGCTACGGCCCTCTGGACCGCTGGCTGTGCCCCGAAGGCGACATCTGGGCTCCAAGCGCCCCAGGATCGTGGGCGGTTGCCGGGGTAGGCTAGCGGCGGCTACTTCTTGCCCAACTGAGCCACCTGGTCCTTGGTCATACCCACCCACTTGTTCTTCAGCTGACCGAACGGAAAGCGCTGCACGACCTCGGCTGGCTGGTCCCAGAACTGCAGTACATCCTTGTAGGTCTTGAGGATCTTGTGCCCGTACTGGTCGCCGTCCTTGACGATCTGATAGATGTAGATGTTCTCGACGATGTCGCGATTCTGGTCGAACTTGACCGGCCCCTTGGCGGTTTCGATGTTGACTGAGGACAGCGCCTTCAGGAAGGCGTCCTGGTCCTCGATCTTGCCGCTGACCTTCTCCAGCGCTGACTGAATCACCTGCATGACGATGTAGCCGTTGGCGACGTCGCTCGAGATTCGCTTGTCGGGATACTTCTGCCGATAGGACTGCAGCAGGGTCTTGTTAGCAGGCGCGTCCACGGCCTCGGCCCAGGTGTCGCTGGCGACGATGCCAAGGGCCTTGTCCTTGAGGGTGGTCAGGTTGCCGTTGCGCGCCAGCGCGCCTGCCCCGGACAAGACCTGCAGTTTGCGCTGGCCGGCGTAATCGGCGTACTGCTGCGCCCAGCGCAGCCCGTCACCGCCAGGGAAGAAGGCGAAGACGCCGTCGGCGTCCTGGCTTAGCTGCGCTAGGAACGGGCCAAAGTCGGCTGTCCCAAGCGCCGGGTATTGCTCCTGCACGATCGAGCCGCCGCGCTGGACAAACGACCACCCGAACGCGTCGCCGATCTCGTAGCCGCCGGCGTAGTCAGAGACAG
>DATGVV010000035.1:0-2713 GCA_035299885.1 Chloroflexota bacterium
TATGGAAAAACGCTGAGCCCCACACCACCGTGTCGCCGGCCTTGACAGTCACGTCCTTGGGAAAGAAAGCAAACGCCTGGGCACGGTCCTCAGCCGAGATGAAGTCGTTGTTACCGGCCTTTACGAACACGAAGTTCGTACCATTCGGGCCGAGCTCGCTACGCGCCTGCTTGCCCTGGTCCTCGGCCTTGGCCACCAGATCCAGGAGGGCCTTGCTTTCCTTTTGGGCCTGCGCCGTAATCGCCGCTTGGTCCGGCGCGTCTGTGGCTGTTGCGGGCACCACTTCGACGGTGCCAGCCATAGGTGGCAGATGAATCAGGCAGACGTACTTATAGGTGCCGGGCGTGCTGAACGTCAGCTGGAACGTGTCGTTGACGGGCTGATTGGGCGCTGGCGGGTTCTTGGACAGCACGCCAGACGAGAAGAACTTGCCCTTCTCGTAGGTTTCCGCTGGTGCTCCCGGCATGCGCGTGGGGAACACCACTTGGGGATTGATCTTGACGTCCGTGCCGGGCTTGACCGAGGCGGGATCGGCAATGAAATACGGTACCATGTCGCCCGCTTCCCCATCCTTGAGCGGCACGGGCGTGGTCAGGGCCGACGTCGGCACTCCCTGATAGAAGCTGACGGTGTGGATTTCGCCTGAATTGATCTTCCAGGTCACCGTATCCCCGGCCCGAACGCGGATGTTACCAGGGAAGAAGCCGATCGCCTGGCGCGTGTCCTGATCAGTACCGACGAGTGCCGTCACATTCCGGCCGCCAGCCGAGGCTGACGCCGCTGGCTTGGCCGACGCCGCGCCCGCGGCCGCGCCGGATGCCGCGGCTGAAGGCTTAGCTGCCGCGGAAGCTTGAGCCGAGGCTGCTAGCGGTGCTTTAGCCGCCGCCGACGAGGCCGGCGCGGACGCCGGCGGAGACGATGCAGGTGCAGTTGTACCACCACAGCCAGCGAGCATGACCGCGCTTACCACTAGGAATGAGAACAGCTTTCGCATGTGCCTAACCTCACCATCCTTCGACATCGTCGCGTTTCTTAAGTGCCGAGCCCCGGAACAAACAACCGGCATTTTCAGATCAACGCTCATAGGTCGCTAGCTTGCCCCAGTGCTCGTCCGAGAGCAAGCGCATTTTCCACCAAACAAGCTGCCAACACCTCCATAAGTAGAGTCGGCACTGCGCCACAGGCCTCAGCGGTACCTATGGTTCTAAAGGCTGGACTAACTTGCGAGATCATAGGAACGACGGCTAGCTTGATTTGAGTCCTCGTTTTTGCCCATCCATATACCGGCGCAAAAGCTGATTGATGCGCGTCTGGTAGCCGCAGCCCTGCGCTTTGAACCAGGCCAAGACGTCCGCGTCGAGGCGCATTGTGACGGATTCTTTCCGAGGCGGCCAGTCGACTAGGGGCCGGCTGAAGAACGAATCGTCGAGGGCCGGCGAGTCGCTGTAATCGATGTCCTCGTCCTTGAGGGCATCAACCCTCCGCAAGTCGCTTTTGGTAGATCTGCTGCTCACGAATGTTTGCCTTCCGAAACGAAATGATTCGCGTTCTCTCCTCAAAGACCAAGCGTATTTACCGTGTTACGACAGGACTAGATTCGCGGAAACGGCACCACGTCGCGGTATTTCTCGATGATCTGGCGGCGCAGATCACGGGGGGTGCGGCTCACTTGGGGGTACTTGTCCTTCCAGGTGAAGGGGCGCACGGCGTAGAAGATGGCGCGGCTGTTGGTGTGGTCCTTCGAGTCGCGCTTGTCGGGCGGCATGCGCGGGTCGAGCGGCGTGCTCCAGCAGCCGTCGACGAGCTGGATGTCGCTCGCGGGATCGACGCGCGTCTCCATGGCCCACAGCACCTCCTTGAGGTCGCTGGGGTCGATGTCCTCGTCCACGATGACGACGTAGCGGCCGTTGCGAGCGCCGGCGGCGCAGGCCAGCACGGCCATGCCGGCCTGCTTGGCGTGGCCGGCGTAGCGCTGCCGGATGGCGACGACGACCATGTAGGGCGTGTGCTGCCAGACGCCGGCGATGTCCTGGATGCCCGCCGCTTCGAGCTGGTCCCACAGCACGCCAGCGACGATAGGTAGGCCATGCTTGACCGCGCCCGGCCAGAGCGGAGCGTCGTTGTGGAGGATGGGCCGGTGGCGATGGTACAGCGCCTTCACGCGAATGACCGGCTGGGCCTCGCCAGTGCCTCTCGTGCCGCCTGAGTAGTAGCCCGGCCACTCGCCGAAAGGTCCTTCGTCGCGGGCTTGCTCGCTGGGCGGCGGGATCTCGCCCTCGATGGCGATCTCGGCATGGGCCGGAATGGGCAGGCCGGTGATCGGCCCCTCGATGACCTCGACCGGTCGGCCGCGCAGGCCGCCCGCCAGCCCCAGCTCGGAGCTGCCCCAGGGGAACTTGGTGTGGCCGGTCATGAACAGCAGCGGATCGCCGCCGAAGGTGGCCACCACAGGGCAGGCCTGGCCGCGATCCCAGTAGCGCTGGGCGATCTGGCGACCCTGCTGGCCGGGGCTCATCCACAGGCCGAGCAGCTGGCTTTCGTGGGCCTGCATGCGATAGGTGCCGACGTTCACGAAGTCGCTGTCCGGGTCGCGGTTGATAAGCACGTCACCGGTGCCGATGTAGCGGCCGCCGTCGGACGCATGGTAGCGGGGCACCGGGAACTTGAACACGTCCGCGTCGGCGCCCTCGAACGCGTTCTCCATAACCGGGCC
>DATGVV010000036.1:0-1790 GCA_035299885.1 Chloroflexota bacterium
CCAGCTATGCGCTCAACCTGGGCGACACGATGCGCGAGATGGGCATCGCCCCCGCCAGCGTCAGGCTGCGCTACGGGCTGTTTGGCGCGGAGCCCTGGACCGACGAGCTGCGCCAGCAGATCGAGCAGGCGATTCCGGGCCTCAAGGCTTACGACGTCTACGGCCTGAGCGAGATTGTGGGGCCAGGGGTGTCCGTTGAGTGCTTGGAGCGCAACGGGCTGCACATCCAGGAGGACCATTTCCTGCCGGAGATCGTCGATCCGGATTCGGGCCAGCCGCTGCCGTTTGGCGCCGCGGGTGAGCTCGTGCTCAGCAACCTGACCAAGGAGGCGCTGTGCCTCGTTCGCTATCGCACCGGCGACATCTGCAGCTTGGCCGACGAGCCTTGCCCCTGCGGCCGCAGCAGCGTCCGCATGTCGAAGATCAAAGGTCGCTCGGACGACATGCTCATCATCCGCGGCGTCAACGTCTTCCCGTCAGAGGTGGAGGCGGCGCTGCTGGCAATCCCGGAAGCGGCGCCTCACTACCAGCTCATCGTCACCCGCAAGGGCGCGCTCGACGAGGTGGAAGTCCAGGTGGAGGCGCTATCAGGCGCGGGCGAACTGCCCGCCAGACTGGCCCGCCAGCTGCGGGACGTCCTCGGCCTGGCCTGCCAGGTGACAGTCCAGCCGCCGAAGACGATCCCCCGCAGCGAAGGCAAAGCCATCAGGGTTATCGATAGGCGCGGCTAGCCCGCCTACCAGTGCCACACCTGATCGTGCTGGTCAAACAGCCCGGCTACCTCCCGCCGGCCAATCGGCGTGACGCCGCCAACCAGCTCGCCCGACTCGATGCCGCGATCGGCTAGGTCCTCGCGAACGACGCACACGGCCACGCCGGCCTTGATCAGCTCCTCTACATCTCGGTCGAGGGTCGGCGGGACGCTCAGCGCGGCCTTGCCGAAGGTCAGGCCCGAGGCATCCTGGCCGGCTACGGCGTAGTTCACGGCGTTGGCTCGCAGCAGCACGGTCACGTCCGGTCCGGCTTTCTTGACCATGTGGCTGATCCACAGGATGGTGTCGTCTTGCTCCTCGAGGGTGCCGTGGTAGGCGCGCTCGACGATGGACAGGTATTTGGCCATGCTTCTACCTCGTTCCAATCACTACTGTGTTGGTGCTTTCCTGGGCGAACTTGGCGAAGTCGCCCGGGCCACCACGGCGCACCCCGTCAACCCATTCGGTGGCGCCGCGCTCGTCCACGCACAGGCCGCAGTTGACCCAATCGAGCTTGGCGCCGTTCGCCTGGGCGGCTTCGAACAAGGCCGAGATGAAGCCGCTGGTGGTGGGATGGCGCTGCTCCTCGACGGTGGTGCCCTTCACCGGGTTGGGATGGGGCGCCTGGGTCTTCAGGGGCAGCGCCACCGCGCCCTCGTAGGCGAACACGTTGACGTTGTGGCCCTTGCGCAGGGCCGCGTCGACGATGCGCAAGACGGTGGTCGTGGTCGCGCTTTCATAGGGCGGGTCCATGACCGAGATGGTGAGCGTTTTGCCTGATGCCATGTGTTTCCTCCTAGTGCCAGACGGCTTTGCAGCCGTCGGTGATGAGCAGATCGACCAATTGGTCGATCCCGGCGGTCTCGACGCCATCCGCCAGCTTGTCCCGCCAGATGCCGCGCTCACGCAGCGAGAACTCGTCGGCCAACACGGTCATGCCGCGCGTGCCGGTGAGGCTGCGCAGGGCATCGGCCTTGGCTCCTTTGCGGCTGGCGAGGACGCCGTTCTGGACCAGAAAGAAAGTGACCTGGTTGCCCG
>DATGVV010000037.1:0-11847 GCA_035299885.1 Chloroflexota bacterium
CAGCGCCACGCGAGACATGACCGCCTGATGGATCTCCAGCCGGAACTCGGCGCAGGCTTTCAGATCGCTCTCCACGAAGCTGTCCAAACTGAACGTGACGGCGCCCTCGGTCGAGTTCTCGATGGGCACCACCCCGTAATCCGCGCGGCCCACCTCGGTTTCCTTGAACACGTCGGGGATGGTGGGCACCGGCAGCAGGGTGGTGGCGGAGCCGAAGTGGGACAGCGCCGCCTGGTGCGAGAAGGTCGCTTCCGGCCCGAGGAAGGCCACCCGCAGCGGCGCCTGCAGCGCTCGGCTGCTGGACACGATCTCGCCGTAGATACGCCGCAGCGCCTCAGCTGGCAGCACGCCCGCCGAGGCCGCGACCACTCGGTCGTAGACCTCGGCTTCCCGCGCCGGCGCGTACACTGGCCCGCCGTCCTTGAGCTTGCCAATCTCGCCCGACAGCTGCGCCCGCTCGTTCAGCAGGCGAACGATGTCCTCGTCGAGCTGGTCAACTCGGCGGCGGAGATCGCTGAGGTCGCTCATGCGTTCAGCAGCGTCTTGAGCACCGATTCGACTACGTCGTCCGGTACCTCGTTGGTGACCTCAACGGTCCCGATGCGGGTCGGCAGCACCCAGTTGATGCGGCCCGAGCGCGTCTTCTTGTCCAGCGACATCGCGTCTCGAACCGTCTCCCAGGCGAGGCCCCGGGCGGCATAGGGCAGTCCCAGCGACTTGAGCAGCGCCTGTTGACGCTGGCAATCGCCAGCATCGAGCTTGCCCAGTGCCACGGCAATCTGCGCCGCGCCGGACATGCCGATGGCGATGGCTTCGCCGTGCAGCAACGCCTCATAATTCGTGGCCGCCTCGATGGCGTGGCCGATGGTATGCCCGAAGTTCAGGACCATGCGCAGCCCGACCTCACGCTCATCCTCGCCCACGACCTGCAGCTTGAGCTGCGCGCAGCGACCCACGATGTGATCGATAACCGCCGTGTCCTGCTTCAGGATCTGCGCTTGCTGGGCCTCGAGCAGGTCGAACAGTTCCGGGTCCAGGATGACGCCGTACTTGACCACCTCGCCGAGGCCGCCGCGGAACTCGCGGGCCGGCAGATTGGCCAGCACAGCGGGGTCGATGATGACCAAGTTGGCCTGGTAAAAGGCGCCGATGAGGTTTTTGGCCTTGGGATGATTTACGCCGGTCTTGCCGCCAATGCTGCTGTCCACCTGCGCCAGCAGGGTGGTCGGGATCTGGACTAGTGGCATCCCTCGCAGATAGGTCGCCGCCAAAAAGCCGGCCAGGTCGCCCACCACGCCACCGCCGAGCGCCACCACGACGTCGGTCCGCTCGGCGCGTGCGTCGGCCAGCCAGTCGTACAGCACCTCCAGCGTGCGCAGCGTCTTGGTCTGCTCGCCCGGGTTAAGCATGTTCACCACCGGCTCGAAACCGCCGCGCGCCAGGTTCTCGGACAGCGGCTGCCCGAAATGCGCGTACACGTTCCGATCGGTGACGACAAACGCGCGCCCCTTAAGGCCCGCGCCGGACATGAGCTCGGCCGCTTGCGACAACAGCCCGCGCCCGGTCTTGACTAGGGAAGGCATGGCGCGTCCTTTGTCATTCCGAGCAACGCGAGGAATCCGTCCCCTGGTCGCGGATTCCTCGCCTGTGGCTCGGAATGACAAACAGCGCTGCTAGTGGGCATATGTCTTCACATACGCCTCGTAGCTCTGGCGGACGTGATCGAGGTGATCGCCGCCGAACTTGTCCAGGAAATTCTGGGCCAGCACGATAGCCACCATGGCCTCTCCGACCACGCCGGCCGCCGGCACCTGGCAGCTGTCGGCCCGCTCCACGTGCGCCACGGCCTCCTGCTTGGTGGCAATGTCGACCGACGTCAACGGCCGGGTCAGCGTCGAGATGGGCTTAACCGCCACGCGGACGATCAGTGGCTGGCCGTTGGTCATGCCGCCCTCGGTGCCGCCGGCGCGGTTCGAGAGGCGGCTCCAGCCGGCGTCGGCGTCATAGCGGATCTCGTCCTGAGCCTGTGACCCGAACAGGCTGGCCACGCCGAAGCCCTCGCCGATTTCCACACCCTTGATGGCCGGAATGCTCATGATCGCGCCGGCGATCTGGCCATCCAACCGCCGATCCCAGTGCATGAAGCTGCCCAAGCCGATGGGCATGCCCCAGGCGATCACCTCGAAGGCGCCGCCCACGCTATCACCGCGCTCCTTGGCGCCGTCGATGGCCTTGATCATTTCGGCCTCGGCTTGCTTGTCGAAGCAGCGCAGCGGCGACTGATCGTTCTCGTCCCAGGGCCACTCGGCCGGATTGGCGGGCAGGTCGAGCTCGCCGATGCCGACCGGGCCGATGCGCACCACGTGGCTGCGCACGCCTATGCCGAACTGCCCCAGCAGGCAGCGGTAAATCGCGGCCACCGCGGTGCGTGTCACCGTCTCACGCGCCGAGGATCGCTCCAAGACCGGCCGGACGTCGTCGAAGCCGTACTTGATCACGCCGGCCATGTCGGCGTGGCCGGGCCGGAGACGGGTCACCTTCTTGACCTCTTCCTCGACCGGCTTCTCGTCCATGATGGTGGTCCAGTTGGGGTTGTCGGCGTTGCGCACCAGCAGGCTGATGGGTGAGCCCATGCTGAAGCCGTGGCGCACGCCGGACAGGATCTCGACCGTATCGGTCTCGATCTGCATGCGGCCGCCGCGGCCGTAGCCTTTCATGCGGCGCGACAGGTGCTGGTTGATGAACTCGGCGCGAATCGGCACGCCGGCCGGCAGGCCTTCGATGATCGTGGTCAGCGCCTTGCCGTGGGACTCGCCGGCAGTGAGGAATCTAGGCATGCACCGCCTCGAACATCACGCTCAGCGGCGGCTCGATCCCGGTCCAGATCTGGAACGCCGCTGCCGCCTGGCGCACGAGCATACCCAGGCCATTCACGGCTTTGCCTCCGCGCTGCTTCACGGCTTTCATCAGTCGCGTCTCGGCGGGATTGTAGATGAGGTCATAAAGCTGCACGCTCCGGGGCACCAGCTCGTCGGGCAGCGGCGAATCGCCCGCGTGCAGCCCGGCGGAGGTGCAGTTCACGATCAGCTGGCATTCCCGCAGATGCTCGGGGCTGCCCACCTGCAACGTGCCGGCGAGCTCGAGCACCAGAGCCTCAGCCCGCGCGGACGTGCGGTTGAGCACCCATACCCGCTCGGCCTTGCTGGCCAGCTCATAGCACACTGCGCGCGCGGCGCCGCCAGCCCCCAGCACCACCACGCGCTTGCCCTGCACTGGTCCGAAATGCTCCTGCACGTCGTGCAGGAAGCCCGCGGCATCGGTGTTATAGCCCTGCATGCGCCCGTCTCCGTTCAGGATGGTGTTGACGGCGCCGATTGCCCGCGCTTCGCCGCTCAGCTCGGCCATGAACGGCAGCACCGCCTCCTTGTGCGGTACGGACACGTTGCAGCCCAGCCAGTCCGGCCCGCGCAGTTCGTCCATGAACGCGGGCAGTCGCTCCGGCGTAGTCTCCACCGCTTCGTAGGTCAGGTCCAGTCCAAGCTCCCGGATGGCGGCCCCATGGATCGCCGGCGACAGCGTATGGCTCACTGGGTAACCGATAAGGGCCAGCCGCTTTGTCATCTCAGGCCCGCTCTCCGAACTCGAGCTTCCCGAGCTGCACCAGGCTCTCGAAGTCCTGGACGTCGCGGGCGTCCGCATGATCCTTCAGGAAGGCGCGCACTTCGTCGAGCTGGCTGTCGCTGGCAAGACCGAGCAAGCGTGAAAGGTCGCCCGCGTCAACCGTTCGCCCGGCCATCAATTTGAGCCAGACTTGCCCCTTCAACGGGATCACCGGCAGTCCTTGGTCGTCGCGATTCGATTGAGCTTCGGCAATCACGTCCGGCCACCACGGTTCGCGCCGAAACAGGACGTCTACGTCTTGCTGGCCGTCCGCCGATCGCCACGATGAGCCGCCCACCGACAGCTTGGCGACGGGTTGCCAGCCGACAGCGGTGAGCCGCCGCTCAGCCTCATCGAAATCTGCCGCCACGACGACGATATCGAGGTCACGCGTGGCGCGCTCGGGCGCGTACATGCGCATGCCGACGGCGCCGATCACGCCAAATAGGGGCTCCAGGAACTCCAATCGAGGCCATTGCGTCATGGCTTTCCTTTCAGTGTTGAACAGCCGGCTGCTGCCTGTGCCCTGTTGCTGGCGGCGCAGCGCCATTTCGACGGCTACGTGGAGCGGACTTGCCACAGCTGAATCATCCCTCTCCAAAGCGCCCCAGGTCGTGCCAGAAGCTTGGGTAGGAAACGCTGGTGCACTCGCGGTCGTCGATGCGCACGCCCTCGCGAGAGGCCAGGCCGGCGATGGCCCAGGCCATAGCCAGGCGGTGATCCCCCAGCGTCTCCAGCGCCGCGCCCGAGAAGGAGGAGCCGCCGTGGATGATCAGCCCATCCGGCAGCTCCTCGACCCGAACGCCGAGCGAGGTGAGGCCGCGCGCCACGGCGGCGATGCGGTCGCTCTCCTTGACCCGCAGCTCGGCGGCGTCGCGGATGCTGGTTGTGCCCTCCGCGAGAGCAGCGGCGACGGCGAGGATCGGCACCTCGTCGATCAGGCGGGGGATGATCGTCCCGCCAACGCTGACCCCACGCAGCCAGGAGCGGCTGGCCACCAAGTCGGCCACCGGCTCACCGCCGACCTCGTGCAGGTCACACACCTCAACGCTGGCGCCCATCTCGCGCAGCACGTCCAGCAGGCCGGTCCGCGATTCGTTCATGCCCACGTTCCGGACGGTAACGCGCGCGGCCGGCAGGATCAGCCCGGCCACCAGCCAGAAGGCCGCCGACGAGAAGTCGCCCGGCACGTCGATGTCCACCGCCTTCAGCTGCGACGGCGGCCAGACGGTGATTCGTGGCGAATCGATCTCGACGCGGGCGCCCATGGCGCGCAGCAGCCGCTCGGTATGGTCGCGCGTCGGCACCGGCTCGACCACCGTCGTGGGCGAGGATCCGAACAGCCCGGCTAGCAGCACGCAGCTCTTCACCTGGGCGCTGGCGACGTCGGGCTGGTACTCGACGCCATGCAGGTGGCCGCCGCGGATCGTGAGCGGCAGGGTCTCGCCTTCAATCGTGGCGCCCATGAGCCGCAGCGGCTTGGCCACCCGCGCCATGGGGCGGCGGCTCAGCGACTGGTCGCCCACCAGCACGCTGCTGAACGGCTGCCCGGCCAGAATGCCAGACAGCAGCCTGGCAGTGGTGCCGGAGTTGCCGCAATCCAGCGGCGGGCGCGACTCAATGAGGCCGCCGAAGCCCTGAGCGTCGACGTGGAACAGCCCATCGCTCTCGTCGATCTCCACCGCCAACTGCCTCATGCAGGCGATGCTGGAGCGGACGTCGGCGCCCGGCCCCAGGTTGCGGATCTCAGCCTGCCCCTCAGCCAGCGAGTTCAGCAGGATCGCCCGATGGGAGATGGATTTGTCGCCGGGGACGGTCAGCTCAACTTCGGGACTCGGCCGCGCCGGGCGCACTTCAACCGGAGCGCTCATTCGTGACTGTCTCCGCCGATGAGCCGCAGCTCGGAACGGCGCTTGTCGTTGGCGCGGCGGCCGGCGCGGGTCTTGGTCCAGCGCTGGCGCACGGCCGCGGCTTCCGCGAAGGTCTGTTCGACGTTCGGATCGCGGAGCTCGCGCTTGAGGCGCTCGAGCTCTGCCTGGAGGCGGTCGATTGCGGCCGACAGTGCATCGGCGTTGAAGTTGCAGATGTCGGCGTGCATCGTCGGCGAGGCCATCGCCACACGCGTCGTGTCGCGAAAGCCACTCGAGGCCACCGCTCCGGCCAAGTCGTCCAGGTCGGCCGCCACAGCGCGGACCAGGGCCGCGGCCGCCACGAACGGCAGATGTGAGGCGGCCGCTACCGCGCGATCGTGGTCCTCGGCGGCAATCACCAGCGGACGCGCGCCGAGCGCCTCCACCATGGCCTCGAGAGCCGGCAGCGCCTCGCGTGAGCCGGGCACCAGGCAATAGGTAGCGCCCTCCAGCAGCTCAGCGTCGGCCCCGACAATACCTTGGACCTCCTTGCCGGCCATCGGATGGCCGCCGACGAAGCGCACGTGATCCGCCAGCAGCTCCGCCGCCCAGCGCATCACCTGCGCCTTAACGCTGGCTACGTCGGTCACGATGGCGCCACGCTTGGCCGCGCCGGCGATCGCGCGGAACATGTCCGGCAGCGCCCGAATCGGCGAGGCGACCACGATCAGCTCGGCGCCTTCCACGGCCTCCTCCGGGCTGGCCGCGGCGTGGCTGATGGCGCCGCGCGCCATCGCCAGCTTCAGCGTCTCCTCGCGCGGGCTCCAGCCCGTTACGGGCCAGCCCTGCTCGCGCAAGCGCAGCCCCATCGAACCGCCGATGAGGCCCACGCCCAGGATGGCCGTCTTAAGCGACGGCGTAGGCAGGCGCAACCTCGCGCCCGACTGCTCGGGCGACCTGACGGACCTCGTCCATGAGCTTCTGGAAATTGTCGAACGTCAGCGACTGAGGTCCGTCCGACAAGGCGTGGTCGGGCGAGGGGTGAACCTCGATGATCAACCCATCGGCCCCGCACGCGACCGAGGCTTTGGCCATGGGCTCGATCAGGTACCACTTGCCCGTGCCATGGCTGGGGTCGGCGATGACTGGCAGGTGCGACAGGCGCTTAACCAGCGGAATGGCGCTCAGGTCCATGGTGTTGCGGGTGTACTTCTCGAACGTCCGAATGCCGCGCTCACACAGAATCACCTGGTGGTTGCCGCCGTTCAGGATGTACTCCGCGGCCAGCAACCATTCCTCGATGGTGGCTGACATGCCGCGCTTGAGCATCACCGGCTTGTCGATCAGGCCGACCTCGTCCAGGAGGTTGAAGTTCTGCATGTTGCGGGCGCCAATCTGCAGGACGTCGGCGTATTCGGCTACCAGCGCCACGTCCCCCGGGGTCATGACCTCGGTAATGATCTTGAGGCCCGTCCGCTCGCGTGCCTTGGCGTGCAGCTTCAGGCCTTCTTCGCCCAAGCCGCGGAAGCCATAGGGCGAGGTCCGCGGCTTGTAAGCGCCGCCGCGCAGGAAGCGCGCGCCCTGCTCGGCCACCACCTCGGCGGTCCGCAGCAGCTGGTCTTCGGTTTCCACCGCGCATGGGCCAGCCATGATGGCCAGCTCCTCGCCGGCCCCGATTCGCACCCCGTCGACGTCAACCACCGTATCGAGGGGCTTGAACTCGCGGCTGGCCTGCTTGAAGGGCTTGCTGATAGGAATCACGTTCTCCACGCCGCCGTACGCGGAGAACACGTCGATCAGCTCCGGATGAGTGTGGCCAACGACGCCAATGACGATCCGCTCCTCGCCCTCAGAGATGTGTGGCTTCAGTCCTTCGGCCGCCATGCGGCCCAGCACGTCGTCCAGCTCTTGCTTGCTGGCCTGGGTATTCATCACGATGATCACGCTCGTTCACTCCTTGAAATCAGCGCAAACAAAAAAGCAGAGGAAACTCCTCTGCTTCGCGGCTTGGGCGCTGTTTGCGGTGTAGCTAGTCCGAAGGACCTCGCATGCCCAAGCCGCGACTAAAGTACCCGTAGTAAAAAGTGCGGCCGGACTGCATTTGGTGCAAGGATACAAGAAGAGGGGCGGGCCCGCAAGCCCGCCCCTCTTCCGTTCCTACTGCTTATTGGACAACGATCGTCCCATTGAAGCGGAAGCTCTTGATGGTGATCGTCGAGTCGTTCGGGTCGGCGGTGTACACCGGCTCTGTATCCGAGTGATACCCGTACGTACCCGGAATGGTGAAGTTGTTGCTGAATTTCTGCCCCTTATCGAGGCCGCCCGAATCCCAGGCATTGTAGTAGCCGGGGTTGCTCGTAGCCGTGTGGACCTGGCTGCCGCTGTTGATCCAGGTCACCGTCTGGCCAGTCCCGATGGTCAGCGTGTTGGGCGTGAAGCCGTTGGCGTCGTCGATCATGACCGTGGTGTTGGAAACCACCGGCACCGGCGAGGCGCCCGTCGGAGCAGTGACCGGCGCGGCGGTGACCGGGCTGCCGGACACGACCACCTGATAAGGACCGCAGCCGAAGCCGCCAGGGTTGCTGTTGTTGATGCAGTCAGTTGCCGACGTGTAGGTGTATGTCCCCGGCTGAGCAAAGGTCAGGCTGGTGGACTGGCCTGGGCCAAGCCCGCCGGTGTCGAACGGCGTCGGGTTGGCGGTGCCGGTCGTCGTGGCGGTGTGAACCATTGAGCTGCTGGTGTTGGTCCAGGTCACCGTTCCGTTGGGAGCCACCGTGACGGTCGCAGGCGTGACGTTCTTGTCGCTGATGCTCGCCGTCGCGCTCTGCTGTGGAACGCCTGGCGCTGCCGCGATCGGCGCGGGCGCAGTGGGCGCCACGGGCGCGGCAGGCGCCGCCGGAGCACTGGTGCCAACCACAGTCACGACACCACCGCCGCAGTTGAACTGCGGGTTGTTCTGGCCGTTCAGGCAGTCCGTCGCAGAGTTGAAGTTGTAGGTGCCCGGCAAGCCGGGCGTGAACGCGGTCGATTGGCCGCTGGACAAGCCGCCGGTGTCGAACGGAAACGGAGCACCACCCTGGGTGGTGGCGGTGTGCACTTGGCCACCGCTGTTGGTGAACGACACGCTACCGCCCATGAAAATCGTTGCCGACCGCGGGCTGTAGCCTGAGTCCGAAATGGTGATGCTGGCAGACTGCTGGGCCGTATCGGCGGCCGCCGGCAGGCCCCCAGCGATCAGTAGGGGCAAGCTCAAGGCCAGTGCCAGGGCAGCCCTGCGAATGGGACGACTCAATGGATTATTCCTTTCCTTTGGTCTTAGGTCGTGGCGCGAGGCTAACAGACGGAGATAAACGGATGGTTAAGAACACGGTGAAGGTTACGTTAAGAGAAACGTGACTACAAGGGGATGGGTCACATCATCAATCCTTCGATCCAGTCGACGGCGGCCGGCGAGCCCGCGATGACGGTGGTTTTGTCCGACAGGTGCGGCTCGTCGATCTCTAGGACGCGGCCTCCAGCCTCACGCACCAGCAGTGCCGGGGCGGCGAGATCCCATGGCCGCAGATCGGGATCGACCATCAGCGCCGCCGAGCCGCAAGCCACCATACAGTGCCCGAAGGCGTCCGTGTACGAGCGGAGCAGCGCCAGCTCGCGATCGAGCCGCTCGTAGAGCTCCAGCCGGGCGGTGTTCTCGAACTGCAGCTTGTTGCCCCGGCACACCAGGCTCGTGGCCGGATCGAAACCATCGGCCACCCGCACCCGCCGCGATCCCTCCCAGGCACCACCCCCGGCCAGGGCGTGGAAACGACGCCCCAGAGCCGGCAGATCCACGACCGCGACCACGGTCTCGGCGCGACGCTGCAGGGCGATCAGCGTGGCGAACAGCGGGATGCGGTGGACGAACGAGATCGTGCCATCGATCGGATCGATCAGCCACGACAGATGTCCCTGGCCGTCCGATCCAAGCTCTTCGCCGGTGATGCGATGGTCCGGGAAAGCCTGCAGGATCACCTGCCGGATAGCCTGCTCCGCCTCACGATCGGCTTCGGTGACAGGCGATGCGTCAGCCTTGGTTTCGACGCTGAAGCCTCGGGAGTAGCGATCCATGACGGCCGCCCGCGCGGCATCGGCGGCGCGGAGCGCCACCGCCAGCGCCTGTTCCAAGTCCAGCTCGGCCACAGCGCCAGCCTACCGCAGGCGCCGAGTCGGCATACACTGGGGGCAACGATGGAGCTCGATCAGCTCGGCGATGCGGTGCGAGAGGCGTTCCAAGCACGCCACGCTGCCCGCGAGCGCGGGCTGGCACTCCACCGCGACGTCATTCGCAGCTCGGCCAACTCGATCCGGGCGGCTCATCGCGGTGAGGGCGACCGAGCGCGGCAGCTGATGGCCGAAGCCGAGCGCCTGCTGGCGGAGATCGAGGCCGTGCTGAGCCCCTTTCCCGAGATCTATCACGCCGGATTTGTGCATGACTGCCAGAAGGAGTTCGCCGAGGCCAGCCTCACGCTGGCGCTGCTGAACGATCGGCCACTGCCCAAGCCCGAGCAGCTGCGCGTCCAGCTGCCGGCCTATCTCAATGGCTTGGCCGAAGCTGTTGGCGAGGTTCGCCGCCACGTCCTGGACCTGGTCCGCCGCGGCGACTTAGCGCGCTGCGAGCCGCTGCTCCAGCGCATGGACGACATCTACGCCCTGCTGGTCACGATCGACTTCCCGGACGCCATTACCGGCGGCTTGCGGCGCTCCACCGACGTGGCGCGCAGCATCCTGGAGAAGACGCGCGGCGACCTGACGGTTGCCATGCGCCAGCAGGACCTGGAGCAAGCGCTGCGCGCGCTTGAAGGACGCCTGGCGAAGTAACGGCGCTACGCTGCAGACGCCGCCGAGCTCAGCACTGTCGCCGTCATACGCTCCAAAAGCGCGTGAAATTCCTCCGGCGGCCAGGAATCTGGCTGGGGCACGTTGAGGGCCAGCGACAGATGCGTTTCACGCCGGCGCACGCTCAAACGGATGAGGTGCTGCCGCTGCTCGCCCAAATTAGCCAGTAGCTCCAGGCCCAGCTTGCGGTTTGCGTCGTTGGCGGGCGCAAGCCGAAACTCTTCCAGCGCCTCCTCGTCCCAGCCCTCGGTCCGAGCGGCATGTTGGGCATCGCCGGCCAAAACCGCCCGTGGCCGGTAGAGCTCCAGGCCCCACAGCGGCTGTTTGTCCAGGGTCAGCTGCGCCAGCACCATGTCGCGCCGCCAGTTGAGGCGATTCCACAGCCAGATGAGGGGCACGTCCCAAGACTCCGTCAGGCCGGTGAGGGCCGCGGAGCGAAAGGAACCTGCTGGCTCGACATCGAGCCGGAAAGAATGCAGCGTGTACCACTTGACGGCCTGCTTCGAGCCCATCCCATCGGCTGCCTTCTTACACCACAGGGCCAGCCGTTGGGCCCGCCGCCGCATCAGCTCATTGCCGGCCAGATACCAGATGATGAGCAGCCCGCCAAGCACCACGAGCACGGGAACGGTCCAGCGTTCCACCGGGCCATGATATAGTGCGCCCGGACTAAAGACGGTAGCCAATGAGCGCCAAACCGGATTTCAAGCCCCAGCTCGACGTGGAGGTCATCGCCTACGCTCCGACCGAGTTCTATCACTGCCAGCACTGCGAAATCGTGTGGGGCCACTTGGACTTTGGTCAGAAACTGCACGCCGAGCAGCGCCGTGCTGGCCAGTTGCCGCCCGAGCTGCAGGCGGAATACGCTGCCATCTCCGATTGGATCCTCGATACGGCAGCCACCTACGGCCAGCGCATCCGCGTCAAGATCATCGATGCCGTCTCGATCGAGGGGCTACTCAAGTCAATCCGTCACAGATCGCGCCGCTTCCCCGTCATCGTGATTAATGGAAGCGAGCGGTTTTCCGGTTTCGATCGCGAGCTGCTGGATCGCGCTCTCGAGCAGCGGTTAGGACAAAAGGAGGTGACGCCGGCTTAGATTCTTCGCCCCTGGCCACTCATAGGCTCTTTCGACGAGGAAAGGAGGTCACATCTTGGGTAACACCCTTGTAGCAATCATCATCGGCATTCTGGCGATCTACGTCGGGTACAACTTCTATGCCCGGCGGATCGACCGCAACGTCATTCAACCTGACCCCAACAAGGCCACGCCGGCCCGGATGTACATGGATGGGGTCGATTTCATGCCCACCAGCCGGAACGTTCTATACGGCTACCACTTCAAATCGATAGCCGCGGCCGGTCCGATCGTCGGCGCGATTACCGCTGGCGCTCTGTGGGGCTGGGTCCCAGCCATTTGCTGGCTGGTCGTGGGCGTGATGTTCATGGGCTGGGCCAGCGA
>DATGVV010000038.1:0-9916 GCA_035299885.1 Chloroflexota bacterium
CGCGCGACACCTTCGCGCCGATGGGGCCCTATCTGGTGACGGCGGACGAGATCGCCGATCCCCACAAGCTCGCCATCCGGCTCAGCGTGAACGGGACGGTCAAGCAGTCGTTCAACACGAGCGACATGGCGCACAAGATCCCGCGCTGCATCGAGTGGGTGAGCTCAATCCACACCCTCGAGCCGGGGGACGTGCTGGCCACGGGCACCAACCATCGCGGCCTGCATCCATTTCAGGACGGCGATCGCGTGGAGATCGAGGTGGACGGCCTTGGCCGGCTGGCGTTCAGCGTGCGGGACGATTTGAAGCGCAGCTGGACGCGCGAGACGCGCCTCGAGCATCATGAGGGGGGCCATGAGGGTGCCACGCCACAAACCGGGGGCAAGTACACCCGGCGTCCTAGCGTTTAGCTGTCGAGCAGCAGCAGCTCCGGCTGCTCGATGAAGCGCTTGATCTGGACCAGGAACTGGACTGCCTCGCGACCGTCGACCACGCGGTGGTCGTAGCTCAGGGCCACGTACATCATGGGCCGGACGGCGACCTGGCCATCCACCGCCACGGGCCGCTGTTCGATCTTGTGCAGGCTCAGGATGGCGACTTGGGGCGGGTTCAGGATGGGTGTGGACATCAGCGAGCCGTAGACGCCACCGTTGGTGATGGTGAACGTGCCGCCGCGCAGATCCTCCAGGGTTAGCGTGCGATCCTGCGCTTTCTGGACGAAGCCAGCGATAGCCTGCTCGATCTCCGCAAACGTCATGTCCTGGGCGTCGCGCAGCACCGGCACCACCAGCCCTTCCGGGTCGCCGATTGCGACGCCAATGTCGTAGTACTGCTTGAGGATCAGCTCCTCGCCATCCAGCTCGGCATTGATCTGCGGGAACAGCTTCAGTGCCGCTACTGACACTTTCGTGAAGAAGGACATGTAGCCAAGGTCCACACCGTGGCGCTCCGTGAAAGCCTGGCGCTGCTTCGTCCGCAGCTCCACGACGGCGCTCATGTCGATCTCGTTGAAGGTGGTCAGCATGGCTGCGGCGTGCTGCGCCTCGACCAGGCGTCGGGCGATGGTCAGTCGCCGCCGCGATAGCCGTTGGCGGGTTTCCGAGCGTATCCCCTCTCCCGCTGGCGGGAGAGGGCTAGGGTGAGGGCCCTCTCCCTTACCCTGTCCCGCTGCGGCAGGAGAGGGAATCGCCTTCTCGATGTCCTCCTTGAGAATCCGGCCGCCGGGGCCGGTACCTTGCACTTGGGCCAGGTCCACGCCGCGCTGGGCGGCCAGACGCTCGGCTATCGGGCTGACGCGTGGGGTTGCTGGCGCAGTGGGCTCCCTCACCCCAGCCCTCTCCCGCCGCGGCGGGAGAGGGTGATCTTCGCCGATGATGGCCAGCACGTCGCCGGGATGGACCGTCTCGCCTTCGCGGTGGACGATGCGCTCCAGTACGCCGGCGCGGTCGGCGGCAACCTCGGCGTTCACCTTCTCGGTCTCCAGCTCGACCAGGACTTCGCCTACGGCGACCGGTTGGCCCTCCTGCTTGAGCCAGTGGCCGACCGTGGCCTCGAGGACCGACTCGCCCAGCATGGGCACGCTGATCTCAGCCGCCACGGACGGCCTCGGTCACGATCGCCGCATCTTCAGCGGGCCTGGCTCCCACCAGATCGAGGGCGGCATCGATGATCCGGCGCTGATCTTTCATATGCCACTCGTACGCGCCTTCGGCGGAGCTGGCGCGGCGCGTACGGCCAATGTACAGCAGTGGCAGCCGGCCAGCCAGAATGTCTCGGAGCCGCGGCGCCACATACGTCCAGGCGCCCATGTCGCGTGGCTCCTCCTGCACCCAAGCCACTTCGCGGAGCTTCGGGTAGCGGCCCACGAGCTCGGCGACGTCCGTCGCTGGGAAGGGGTAGAGCTCCTCCACGCGAGCCGCCGCTGCGCCCTCTGCCGGCGGCCTTTCGGCGGCGGCCAGCTCAATGGCGATCTTGCCGCTGCAGAGGATCAGCCGCTGGGCCCGATCGGGCGCGGCCGACGTATCCTCCACCAGCGGTCGGAAGCGGCCGTGCGACAGCTCCTCCGGAGCCGACGTGGCGAGCGGATGCCGCAGCAGGCTCTTGGGCGTCAGCAGCACCAGCGGACGGGGATCGCTGGCCAGCAGCCCTGCCTGCCTGCGCAGGATGTGGAAGTACTGTGCCGCCGTCGAGCAGTTGGCGATGCGCAGGTTGTCCTCGGCCGCCAGCTGCAGGAAGCGCTCCAGGTGAGCGCTGGAGTGCTCCGGGCCCTGGCCCTCATAGCCGTGCGGCAGCAGCAGTACCAGCGACGGCTGCTGCCCCCATTTGGATCGCGCTGAGACGATGAATTGGTCGATGATCACCTGCGCGACGTTCACGAAATCGCCGTACTGCGCCTCCCACAGCACCAGCGCCTCGGGCGCCATGACGTTGTAACCGAACTCGAAGCCCAGCGTCGCCGTCTCGGATAGGGGGCTGTCCCAGACCTCGAACGATGCGCGTGCGTCCGCTAGGCGCTGCAGCGCGATGTGGGTCGCGTCGATCTCGTAGTCGTGCAGTACCAGGTGGCGCTGGCTGAAAGTGCCGCGCGCGGTGTCCTGGCCCGTGAGCCGAATAGGTGTGCCGTCGGCCAGGATGGACGCTAGGGCAAGCGTCTCGGCCTGGGCCCAATCGATCTTTGTTCCCTCTCCCTCTGGAAGAGCGTTAGGGTGAGGGTCGAAGGCCGTCCGGCGCCGCTCGAGGGCAGGCTTGAGCTTGGGGTGAAGGTGAAATCCCGTCGGCACGCTGTACAGCTGCTGGTTCAGGCTGGCAAGGCGCTCGCGATGGACTGCTGTCTCGAGCCCCGGCGCAGGCCCAGGGCTCCCGATGCCGCCGCCTGGACCGCCGGCCTCGATGCCGGCCGTTTGCCCCATCGGTTCGCCTTCCTCGGCCGCTGGTGTCTCCATGATCCTGCGCCGAATCGCGTGCAGCTCCTCGATGGCGGTCTGCAGCGAGGCTTGCGCTTCCTCCTCCGTCATTAGCCCGCGGCGAACCATCTCACGAGCCCATAGCTCACGCACCGTGGGATGCTGGGCGATGGTGGCGTACATGCGCGGCTGCGTGAACGACGGTTCGTCGCCCTCGTTGTGGCCGTAGCGGCGGTAGCCCACCAGGTCGATGACCGCGTCCTTGCGGAAGCGCTCGCGGTAGGCATGCGCCAGCCGGACGGCGGCGATGCACGCCTCTGGGTCGTCGGCGTTGACATGGATAACCGGCATCTCGAAACCCTTGGCCAGGTCGCTGGCGTACAAGGTGGAGCGCGTCAGCTCCGCCCCGGCGGTGAAGCCCAGCTGGTTGTTGGTAATCAGATGAATCGCCCCGCCGGTGCGGTAGCCAGGTAGGTGCGACAGGTTGAGGGTCTCGGCGACCACGCCCTCGCCGGGGAAGGAAGCGTCGCCATGGACCAGTAGCGCCAGCGACCCCTGCTCGTCCTGTCGAGGCGGGCCAGCCCCATCGCGCCGCTCTCCATATGCGCGAGTCATGCCGGCGACGATCGGGTCGACAAACTCTAGGTGGCTCGGGTTGGGCGCCAGCATGACGGTCATGGCTACCTCGCGGCCGCCGCTGTAGGCCCGACGTGCTCCGAGGTGGTACTTCACGTCGCCCGTCCAACCCACGTCACTGCTGCCGCTGGCGGAGGTGTTCGGCGGCGGGTAGCGGCCCAGAAACTCGGCGATGATCTGCTCATAGGGCTTGCCCAGCACGTGCGCCAGCACGTTGAGCCGGCCGCGGTGGCCCATACCCAGCATGACCGCGCGCGTACCTGCCTCCGCGGCGGAGCCGATGATCTCGTCCAGCATCGGCACCAGCATGCCCAGGCCTTCGAGCGAGAAACGGGTCTGGCCCGGGAACGCGCGCTGCAGGAAGCGCTCGAATGAGCCGACCTCGGTCAGCCTTTCCAGCAGCTTGCGCTCGTCGATCGGGTCCTGAGGCGGGCGGTAGCGGCCGGTGACCACAGCGTCGTGCAGCCAGTAGCGCTCCTCGGCTACTGACACGTGCTCGAACTCGTAGCCGGTGGTGCTCTCATAGACCTGCCGCAAGTGCTGGATGGCCTCGCGCGCATTGGCGATGCCGTGCGCGACCGGCCCACGCACCACGTCCGCCGGCAGACCGGCCAGGTCCTGCTCGCTGATGCCATGGAAGCTGGCCTCCAGCGCCGGGTCACCCGGCGGTGGCGTGCCCAGCGGATCGAGCTGGGCCGCCTTGTGGCCGTAAGCTCGAATGGCCCGCGCCAGCCCAACCGAGCCGGCCACAAGGGCTGTCCCCTCCCCGCCCCGCCGGTTTCCCTCACCCTGGCCCTCTCCCGCTGCGGCGGGAGAGGGGAGCTTCTCGAATGCTGCCCGGGTAGCGGCATCTACCGAGCTGGGATCTGCCCGAAAGCACTCGTACAGCTCGGCCAGGTAGCCGGCGTTCTGGCCCGCAAAGTCTGCCCAGGTGAGGGGCATAGTCGAAAATGTACAACCGTTATGTATCCTCGATTGAAGGGAGGCCGTTTGCTGGCATGATCGAGAAGGACGTCGCCGTCATCGGCGCGGGCCCGGGCGGCTATGTCGCTGCTATTCGCGCGGCGCAGCTGGGCGCGAGCGTAGTGTGCATCGAGAAGGAGTACCTCGGCGGCGTCTGTCTCAACGTCGGCTGCATCCCCACCAAAGCCCTGATTCGCAGCGCCGAGCTGTTCGCTACCATGCAGCACGCCGAGCGCTTCGGTATCCATGCCGAAAACGTGAGCGTCGACTACCCGGCGATGGTCAAACGCGAGCAGACCGTGGTCAAGCGCTTGGTTGGCGGCGTGGGCACGCTGTTCAAGAGCAACGGCATCCAGACCCTCATGGGTCTCGCCAGCTTCAACGACGATAAGTCGATTGCCGTCAAGCTCAAGGACGGCGGCGAGGAGCAGGTCAAGGCCAAAGACGTGATCGTCGCCACGGGCTCGTCACCCAGCCGGCCGCCACTGCCGGGGATGGACTTGCCGGGCGTCATCGACTCCACCGGGGCCCTGCAGCTCGACCAGGTGCCCAAGCGGCTGACCGTCGTTGGCGGGGGCGTCATTGGCGTCGAGTTCGGCTGCATGTTCGCCAACCTGGGCTCGCGAGTCACCATCGTCGAGATGCTGTCCAGCATCATCGCCATGGAGGACCAGGACGTCATCAAGGGTCTGGATACCGATCTCAAGAAGCTGGGCATCGAGATCCTGGTCAACACCAAGCTCAAGGAGATCAGGGCCAACGGCCCGACGCAGGTCTGCGTTGTCGAGGTCGAGGGCGGCACGAACGAGATCGAGGGGGACGTCACGCTGGTGGCCACCGGCCGCTCGCCCAATACGCGCGAGCTTGGTCTGGAGAAGATCGGGGTCGAGCTCAACCGCGGCTGGATCGGGGTGGACGACGACATGCGCACCAACGTGCCCGGCATTTCCGCGGTCGGGGACGTGAATGGCCGCAGCCTGCTGGCCCACGCCGGCTTCGCCCAGGGCGTGCGCGCCGCGGAGGTCATTGCGGGCCACAAGTCGGTGCAGGACGTGCAACTGGTGCCGCGCTGCATCTACACGATCCCGGAGATCGCGGCGGTGGGCATGACCGAGAAGGAGGCGCGCGAGAGCCGGCCGAACGTGAAGGTTGGCCGCTTCCCGTTCTCGGCCAACGGCAAGGCGCAGTGCGTTGGGGAGCCCTCCGGCTTCGTCAAGATCGTGGCCGATGCCGAGTACGGCGAGATCCTGGGCGTGCACATCTACGGCCACGAAGCCAGCTCCCTCATCATGGAGGGCACGCTGGCCATGCGTCTGGAGGCCGCGGTCGAGGACGTCTTCACCACTATCCACCCGCATCCGACTCTGACCGAGTCCATGGGCGAGGCGGCCCTGGCGGTAGAAGGCATCGCCCTGCACTGGCCCAAGAATGTTCCCTCTCCCGTCGCGACGGGAGAGGGCTAGGGTGAGGGAACTCAGCGCATGCCAGCTGCGAGGCGCCCTCACCTAGCCTCTCCCAGTCCTACGCGGGCGGCGAATGTGGGAGAGGAATTGCAGATCGCCGACCGCAAGGCCGAGCACATCACCATCGCCAGCCAGCAGGACGTGGAGCCGGGCATCTCCGCCTCGTGGAATGACGTAGTCCTCATCCACAACTGCCTGCCGGAAATCGACCTGGACGAGGTGAACCTGTCGGTCGAGTTCCTGGGCCGGAACCTCGCTGCCCCGCTGCTGATCTCGTCTATGACCGGCGGCCATGAGCTGGCCCGCTCGATCAACGCAGTGCTGGCGGAGGTGGCCCAGCGCTTCGGCCTGGCCATGGGCGTGGGCAGCCAGCGCGCCTACATCAAAGACCCGTCGCTGGCGGACACTTATGCCGTCGTCCGCAACGCGGCACCCAGTGCCTACGTGATTGCGAATGTGGGCGCGCCGCAGCTCATCCAGCAGAGTGGCGAGAAACCGCTGACGACGGAGCAGGTGCGCCAGGTGATGGACTTGGTGCGAGCCGACGCGCTGGCCGTCCATCTCAACTATCTGCAGGAGATGGTCCAGCCGGAGGGCGACACACGCTCCCGCGGCGTGCTGGCTGCCATACGAGGCGTCGTCGCCGCCGTGGGGGTGCCGGTCATCGCCAAGGAGACCGGCGCCGGCATTGCACCCGCCCAAGCAGCCCAGCTGCGGGATGCCGGCGTGCAGGCGCTCGACGTCGGCGGCTTGGGCGGCACCAGCTTCGCCATCGTCGAAGCTGAGCGGGCGCGGCTGCACGACCGCCAGGCCAAAGCGGATCTCGGCGAGTTGTTCGGTGCGTGGGGCATCCCGACCATGGCGGCCATCCCGCTGGCGTGCGAGGTTGGGCTGCCGGTCATCGGCAGCGGCGGCGTCCGGTCCGGCCTCGACGCTGCCCGGGCGCTAGCCTTGGGCGCGACCCTCGTGGGCGTTGCCCGCCCGCTGCTAGTCGTGGCTCAGCAGGGCGTCGACGCGACCGCCGCCTGGATCGAGCATTTCCTGGATGAGCTGCGCACCGCCCTGTTCCTCACCGGCTCCCGCACCCCCGCCAATCTGCGCGGCAAGGCCATCCTCCTGGGCCGGACCAAAGAGTGGGTGGAGGGCTTGCGAGCCAGCAGTAGAATCGGCGCGTTATGAAAATCGGCGATCTGTTCATCGAACCCGTATTCGACGGCGTGATGAAGGCCAAGCCCAGTAACTTCAAAGGCACCACAGACGAGATGTGGGCGCAGCATCGCCAGTTCCTGGACGAGAACGGGATGGTGGAGCTGGCGCTGGGCGGGTTCCTGGTGCGCGATCCCGGCGGGCGGCTGACCCTGATCGATGCTGGCATGGGCCCGAGCTCGGGCGTTTCGCCGGGGGGCAATCAGTACGTTGCGGGTGAGCTCCTCAAGAACCTTGCTGCGCAAGGCGTTCGGCCGGAGGACGTCAGCGACGTGCTGTTCACTCATCTGCATTTCGATCACGTCGGCTGGGCCTCGCAAGAAGGCATGAAAGTGTTCCCCAACGCCACCTACCGCTGCGATGCGCGCGACTGGGAGCACTTCCTGAACAACGAGCGGGTCCATACGGCCCTTGCGCCGGTTGAGGATCGCCTGAAGACGTGGGATGGCAGCGGTCCGCTCCTGCCCGGCGTCGACACAATGACGGCGCCGGGCCACACGCCGGGCAGCACCATCATCGTGCTCTCCTCAGGTACCGCTCGGGGCCTGCTGCTTGGCGACGTGGTGCACTGCCCGGTCGAGCTGTTGGACGACGAGTGGGCCGGACTGGGCGACGTTGACCCGGAGCTGGCCAAGCGCACCCGGAATGCGCTGGCCAGGGAGATCGAAGGCAAAGATGTCCCCGTGGCGGCGGCGCACTTTCCGGGCATGGTGTTCGGCCGCCTGCTGGGCGCCCAGGGCAAGCGTTCCTGGTTGGTCTAGCAAAGGTGACGGTTGGCTTCATCGGTCTGGGGACCATGGGCGGCAAGATGGCCACCAATCTCCAGAAGGCCGGCTACGAGCTGGTGGTTCATGACCTCCGCCGCGAGGCCGCCGGCCCCCACGTAGCCGCCGGCGCCGTTTGGGCCGACACGCCCAAGGCAGTCGGCCAGGCAAGTGACGTCGTGCTCACATCCCTCCCGGGTCCGCCTGAAGTTGAGGCCGTAGCCCTGGGCGAGAATGGGCTGCTGGCCGGCATGCGTGATGGTGCCGCCTACTTCGACCTCAGCACCAACTCGCCGACGCTCGTTCGCCGCCTGCACCAGCTTTTCCTGGAGCGTGGCATCCATTTGCTGGACGCACCGGTCAGCGGCGGCCCCGCCGGCGCAGAGAGCGCCAAACTGGCCATTTGGGTGGGAGGCGACGAAGGCGCGTTCCGCGAGCACAAGACGGTGCTCGACGCTATCGGCGACCAGGTGGTCTATGCCGGACCGATCGGCTCTGGATCTGTGACCAAGCTGGTCCACAATTGCGCCAGCTATATCCTGCAGACCGCGTTTGCGGAGGTGTGGACGCTTGGCGTGAGGGCGGGCGTCGATGCGCTCGATCTGTGGAAATCGGTCCGGCAGGGCGCCGGCGGCCGGCGGCGAACGTTCGACCGGCTCATCGAGGACTTCCTGCCGGCGCAGTTCGATCCGTCGAAGTTCCAGCTCCGCCTGGCGCACAAGGATGTGGCTCTGGCCACGGAGCTGGGCCGCGAGTTGGGTGTTCCGATGCGGCTGGCGAACCTGACCCTGGCTGAGCTGACGCAGGCGCTGAACCGCGGTTGGGGAAGCCGCGATTCGCGTGTGGCGATGCTGCTCCAGGAAGAACGGGCCGGCGTGCAGATTAAGGTTGAGCAGCCGCGCATCGAAGAAGCTCGCAAACTATTGTGATTCATCAACACGTAGGAGGTTTGCCATGCCAGTCATGAAGAGTAACGGCGCAGCACGGGGCGAGGACGTGGGCAACATCATGTCACTGGAGCACGTGAACGTCCGCATGCCCGACCAGTCGCTAGCGACCCTGTTCTACATTGTTGGGCTCGGCTTCACCAGAGATCCGCACATGAACGTGGGCCTGAACAACCTATGGGTGAACGTGGGCGCCGAGCAGTTCCATCTGCCCACCGGCGAGCCACAAGTACTGCGTGGGCACACCGGCCTCGTGGTGCGTGACCTGGAGGCGCTCAAGCACCGACTTGCGTCTGTTCAAGACCAGCTGGCGGGCACGAAATTCGCCTGGTCGGACCCGGGTGAGTATGTGGAGGTGCGCTGCCCGTGGGGCAATCGCTACCGCTGCTACGGTCCCGGCCGCCACGGTCCCATGGCCCTTGGCATGCCATACGTCGAGTTCAGCGTTCCAGCCGGAGCGCCGGCGAGCATCCAACGCTTCTATCAGCAGGTCTTCGGCGCCCCGGCAAGCCTGGAGCGGAGCGGCGGGGGGGCCGCCGCGATCATTGAGGTCGGCGCCAACCAGCGCCTCATCTTCCGTGAGAGTGACGAAGTCCCTGACTATGACGGACATCACGTGGCGATCTACGTCGCCAACTTCTCTGGCCCGTATGAATTCCTCGCGGAACGGAAGCTGATCAGCGAAGGCATCCGCAATCACCAGTTCCGTTTCCAGGACATCGTGGACCCCGAAAGCGGCAAGCTGGTGTTCACGCTCGAGCATGAGGTTCGCAGTATCCGCCACCCTCTGTACCGACGGCCGCTGGTAAACCGTGAGCCCGAGAATCCGCCGATGCTGATGCCGGGTCGGGCGCCGGCGCCGGCATAGCGGGCACAGCCTTCAACGCTCTCCGCCCGCTACAAAACGGTTTCCTCGCCAAGTACGCCTACTCGGGTGCCAGCCACGTCCGAATGCTATAGTTCCCCTTCGTGCGCTACGCGGTCATCAAAACGGGCGGCAAGCAGTACACGGTCTCGCCGGGCCAGGTTGTGGA
>DATGVV010000039.1:0-2698 GCA_035299885.1 Chloroflexota bacterium
GACATCCTGGCGCAGGTCGAGTCTGTTCCTCGACCTCCGCGGAGGGAGAGGCCCGAGCCTGCCCTGAGCGAAGCGAAGGGTGAGGGCGCCCCAGCGTCCGGCGAAGCCCTCAAGGTCTCCCCCCTGCGCCGCATGATCGCCGAGCACATGTCGCATTCCAAGGCGACGGTCCCGCACGCCACCACCTTCATGGAAATCGACATGACCGCGCTGGTCCGCCGCCGGCAAGAGACCCGCGCCGAGTTCCTTCGCCGCGAAGGCGTCGAGCTGACCTATTTGCCGTTTGTCGTGGCCGCCGCCGTTGAAGCGCTAAAGCGCTTCTCCACCATGAACGCCGAGTGGGCCGGCGACAAGATCTTGCTCAAGCCGCAGATCAACGTCGGCATCGCGGTAGCTATGGAGGAGGGCCTCGTCGTGCCCGTCATCCACGAGGCCACCCAGTACAGCATCGCCGGCCTGGCCCGCCGCATCCGCGAGCTCAGCGACAAAGCCCGAGCCGGCAAGCTGGCCCTGGAGGACGTGCGCGGCGGGACGTTCACCGTGAACAATCCGGGCGCCTTCGGCACCATCCTGTCCGTGCCCATCATCAACGCGCCGCAAGCCGGAATCCTGACCATGGACGCCATCGTGAAGCGGCCGGTTGTCGTCGACAACGATGCCATCGCCGTGCGCTCGATGATGAACCTGGGTCTGGCCTTCGACCATCGCGTCAACGACGGCCTCACCGCTGGCCGCTTCCTAGCGGCCGTCAAGGAGCACCTCGAGCAAAAGGCTCCGGGGCTGGTCTAGCTCGCGGCCAGCCTGCGCATCAGCTCCAGGTCGACTTCGATGCCCAACCCCGGACCATCCGGCACACGAATGTGCCCGCCAGGCTCGACCCTCAGCGGCTCGCGCAAGACAGGCGTGTCGTCGCGCACGGGGATGTGCTCGACGTTGTACTCCTGGGCATACGGTGCATTGGCCGAGGCGGCGAGGAAGTGCAGGTGCGCAACCGTGGCCACGGTTGGTTGAATGTTGTTGACCGTCAGCGGCAGGCGCAGCACAGACGCCAGCGCATCGATGCGCCGCAGTTCGGTGAAGCCGCCCACGCGCGTGATGGTCGGCTGCAGGATGTCCACTCGGCCGTAGCGCGCCAGGTCGTACAGCTGCCAGCGGTTGTAGCAGCGCTCGCCGGCGGCCACGGCGACGTCCAGCGCGTCCGCCACCGCCGCCATACCGTCGAAGTCGGCGGCCTTTACCGGCTCCTCGAAATGGTGGACGCGCAGCTCCTCGAACTGGCGGCCGATCTCGATGGCGTGATGGCGTGAGTAGGCGCCGTTGACGTCCACCAGGATCTCGATCTCCTCGCCAACGGCCTTGCGGATGGCGCGGACAGTGGCCACGCTGTGATCCGCCGGATCGTCTATACGGCCCGGCACGGCGCCGTGCAGCTTGTAGGCCGTCCAGCCGCGCTCGACCATCTGCACCACCCGCTCGGCCTCTTCCTCGACCGAAAGCGTGCGCAGCATCGAGCTGGCGTAGAAGCGCACGCGGTCGCGGCGCTTGCCGCCCAGGAGCTGGTGGATGGGCGCGCCCAAGGCCTTGCCGGTGATGTCCCACAAGGCGATATCCACTCCAGCCAGCGCGCCGCCGACCATACTGGCCCGCTGCATGGCCTCGGACATCTGGTCCCAGAGCGGGCCCGTGTCCAGCGCGTTCTTGCCGATCAGCAGCGGCTTGAGGATCAGGTCCACAGCCGGCTTCACCGCCTTGGCCGAGAACACGTCGCACTCGCCGATGCCGGTCAGCCCGTCCTCCGTCTGGACGACGACGTAGGGAAACTTCCCGTACAGTACCAGCGCCTCGACGTCACGGATGCGTGACACCACGCCCCCGGCGCTCACCTCCTCGCCGCCCAGTGCGCTCACCGGCCTTCCCAGCTCGTCCAGCTGTACTGCCATCTCAGCCTCCTTGCTGCACCTGATCCTTGCGCCTTGCTTTGCCCTTCTTGGCCAGCTCCGGCAGCACGCCCTTGCGGTCGTCCTCATAGCGGGCCAGCAGGTAGAGCAGCGTCGACAGCCGGTTTAAGTAGCCCACGATGTGGCGATTGTCGGATATACCGCCCCGGACCAGCGCCACGCACACCCGCTCGGCACGGCGAACGACCGTGCGGGCGACGTCCAGCTGGGCCGAGGCCATACAGCCGCCCGGCAGCACGAACTGGTTGGGAATGGAGATCGCCCCTTCGATCTGCTCGCAGTAGCGGTCGAGCTTGTCCACGTGCTCCTGGCTGAGCAGGACCGGCAGCTTGTCGAGGTTCTCGGCCGTGGTGGCGATCTCGCCCATGATGTAGTACAGGTCCCGCTGGACATCCTCGATCAGCTCGCAGGTGCGCGCCTCCACGCCGGAACGCTTGGCCACCCCCAACACCGACGTAGCCTCGTCGATGGTCCCATAGGACTCCGGCCGGAGGTCGTCCTTGGGCACGCGTTCGTGCCCGAACAGGCCCGTCGTGCCGTCGTCGCCGGAGCCCCAGGTCTTCACTCTAGGGGCATGCTACCCCAGGGCTCTGAAGGGCCGTTGCTGCGCGTTATAATCCCGCCCGTTCTCAAGGCCGAGATAGCTCAGTCGGTAGAGCAGTGGACTGAAAATCCACGTGTCCGCGGTTCGATTCCGCGTCTCGGCACACAAATTCAAGCTCAGCAGGCCACTTGACCGA
>DATGVV010000040.1:0-2760 GCA_035299885.1 Chloroflexota bacterium
CGAGGCCCAGCAGGCCCCACTCGGATCCGGCTTGCTCCGTCACCTCCAGCGTGGCCCACGGCTGCGGAACAACCGCGCCGTTCTGCATGATCCGGATGCGTCCCACCCGTTCGGTGAAGAAGATCCGCCCATCGGGCGCGAAGTCCAGCGCCCAGGGCGCTCGCAGGCCGGTTGCCAGCGTCTCCACGCCGATGTTGGCTGGCCGGGCGTTCCCACCCGCTTCCCAGGGGAACCGGTCGCTGTTGAGGCGCTCCTGGATGCCGAACGGCCCATTAACCCAGGTTCGGAAGCCGTCGGTGAAGGCGGTGAAGTTGTCCGCCTTGCGCCATACCAGCAGACCGTGCGTGGTGTGCTGCAGCGCGTCGCCGTTGGCGGCGAAGGCCTGGTTCTCCAGGCAGTCGCCCACCACGTTGGGAATCGCGTCGCGCTGGGTTTTGAAGCCGAGCATGAACTGGCAGTCGGCGGCGCTAGCCGCCGGAGGTGCAATGATCGCCAGAAGCAGCAGCAGGAGGATGCGAATCTTCCCTCTCCCGCCGCAGCGGGAGAGGGTCAGGGTGAGGGAACCTAGGGCGGCGACCACCTTCACCCTAGCCCTCTCCCGCCGGCGGGAGAGGGGACCGCTTGATACGTTTCGGCTAGCAAGTCGCGAGCCGCGGCCAGCACGTGGTCCGGCTCGATGCTGTCCAGGCACTCGCCCCGGCACACCCGCCGCGACCACAGCGGCCGCGTGCCGATGAAGCCGTAATCGGCCGGGCAGGGCACCGAACCATACACCGCGCGCACTCGCGGCCCAATCGGATGGAAGTTCACCACGCTGGTTGGCCCGTAGATGCCGACCACGGGGACCCCGAGCGCCGCCGCCAGGTGCAGCGGCCCGGAGTCGTTGCCAACGAACAGCTCCAGCCGGCTGAGCAGGCCGATAGTCTCACTGAGGCTGACCTGGCCGCTGGTATCGATATAGCCATCGGGCACGCCGGCTCGCACCGTCGCCTGCGCCAGCGTGGCGTCAGCAGGGCCGCCGAAGAACACCAGCCGGACGTGGCGCTCGCGGCCGAGCTCGCGCGCCACCCAGGCGAACCCCTCGGGCGACCAGCGCTTGGCGCCCTTGAAGCCTGAGCCGCCCGCGTGGACGCCCACCAGCAGCTCGCCCGGCTGGTGGCCGTGCTCGGCCAGGTAGCGCTCGGCGAAGGCTTCCTGCCGCCCGCTGACTTTGAGCACCAGCCGTCGATCGTCCGCAACGATGCCCAGCGGCCGGAGGACCTGCAGGTAGTGCTCGCGGGCGTGCAGCAGCCGCCACCGCCGGTTGCGGTGGGGCAGCAGCCAGAACAGCCACGGCACCGGCAGCGACAGCCGCCGCCGGATGCCGGCCAGGGGTCCGAGATAGTCATGGAAGGGAGCGAAGTGCACGGCCAGGTCGTGGCGCTTGGCTCGAAGCAGGCGAAAGAAGCCGATGGACGGCTCGAACACGATCAACCGGTCCACGTCCGGATTGTTCTCGAGCACGGCCCGGTTGCGCCCCCACACGAGCGCGCTCAGGCGTGCTACCGGGTAGGCGCGGCGCAGCGTCCGAATAGCCGGCGTGGCGAACAGCGTGTCGCCGATTGGCGCCAGCAGGATCAGCAGGATATGGCGAAACGGCTCCCCCGGGCGCGCCTCCAACTAGGCGGTCGCGCGCTCGCGGCCGTGCTGGTGGTCCATCAGCCAGGCTCGGAGGGCGTAGCCACATGGGAGGGCGATGAACAGGCCCATGCCCATCAGCACGTTGGTAATGCCGAACGCGTCCGCCAGGCCGCCTACGAACAGCAGCGGGATGATCATGAAGGCGCTGCTGGCCATGAGCTGGATCGACAGTACCCGGCCGCGGATCTCGTCGCCCGCCAGCTCCTGCACCAGCGTTTGGGCCGGCACCAGGACGTAGGCGAAAGCCAGGCCGAGCAGCAGGAAGAAGAACAGGTCCACGCCGATGAGCCAGGCCGCCGCTTGCGGCCGGAAGCCCACGCTCTCGGTGATGCGGTTGCCGATGGTGCTCAACGGCGGCGAGATGCCCACGCCGAACATCAGCACCCCGATGGCCGTCACTGACACGCGCGTGAGCAGCTGCTTGGGCAGGTACGTCGTCAGCTTGCCGATGCTGATCATGCCCAGCAGCAGGCCCGCGCCCATCGGCAGGAAAACGAAGGCGGTGTCCTCGGGCGTCAGGTTCAGCACGCGGTTGGCGAAGCCCGGCGCCATCTCGCCCATGATGAGCAGCAGCGTGGAGATGAGCGTCAGCTGGACGATGGCCGCCAGCAGCTCGCTGCTGCCGATGATGTGCATCAGGCCCTCGCGCAGCTCGTTCCAGAACTGGGTGCCGCTCTCGACGTGCCATTCCTCCGCTCTCGGCTGCGGTGGTGGCACCTGGCGCAGCCGGCCCATGCGCCCGGGCAGGATCTGGCACAGGCCGGCCGCGGCAACGTACATCGCGGCGGTGATAAAGAACGCCACGTCCAAACCGGCCAGCTTAATGGCCGCCGGTGCAATCATGATGAAGCCGATCACCACCGCGCTGTAGAACGTCAGGTTGAAGAGCGACATGGCGTTCAGCAGCTGGTCGCGTTTGACGAGCATCGGGATGCTGGCGCCTTCGGCTGGGCTGAACAGCTGGTTGATGGTCGAGGACACGAACAGGATGGCGAAGATCGCCGGCAGGCTCTGGCCGAAGAACACGAAGCCCAGCGTGGCCACCCCGCGCGAAACATTGGTGTAGACCAGGATCGCCTT
>DATGVV010000041.1:0-1907 GCA_035299885.1 Chloroflexota bacterium
GCGCTGGCACCTTGTATGGGCCAGAGTAGACGGGGGTCTGGGGTGCCGAATAGGCCCCAGCTTTCCACTCCGTCCTTGTGGAAAGCTCGCTTGCTGATGATCAGCCGCGGAGGTTCGCCATGCGCGTGAAGGTCCTTCTTCAGATCACCGCCGAAGACGGCAATGCCGCCGCCGCGGAAGTCGCGGTATTCGAGAAGCAAACGGAGCGGCCAGAGGATCTTGGCCTGTCGATCGCCGAGGGCAAGGCACTGATGGCCGCCGTCCAGCAACGGGTCGTCGACGCTCAGCTCGCGTCATGGGCGGAGCGGCATCGCTGTTGCGCGGCGTGTGGCGCCCGCCGGCATAGCAAGGGCAGTTATCCCGTCGTCTTCCTCACCCTCTATGGCGATGTGCGGGTCGCTAGCCCGCGACTACACCGCTGTCCCTGCCAAGGCGCTGACGGTCCAGCGACGGTGTCGCCGCTGCGCAACCTGGTCCCCGACTATGTGGCCCCAGAGCGGCTCTACCTGGAGGCACGATGGGCCTCGCTCGTGCCCTACGCCACCGCGGCCGGGCTGCTCGCCGACATCCTGCCGATCGCGTCCGGCGCCAACGCCACCACACTGCGCGAGCATGTGCTGAGTGTGGCCGAGCGTGCCGAGGCCGAGCTCGGGGAGGAGCGGCCCTGCTTCATCGATGGCTGCCCGGCGGACTGGGCCAGGCTACCCATCCCGGACGGGCGCATCGTGGTCGGCCTCGATGGCGGCTACGTCCGCGACTGGGAAGACCGGAAGACCAACTTCGAGGTCATCGTCGGCCGGTCGGTGCCCGAAGATCGTGACGCCCGTTACGTCGGCCTGGTGCATGGCTACGACAGCAAGCCGAAGCGCCGGCTATTCGACCTGCTCAAGAGCCAGAGTCTGCAGGCAAACCAGGACGTCACCTTCCTGACTGACGGCGGCGAAGAGGTCCGGGCGCTGACCGAACTCATCACCCCGGAGTCAGAGCACGTCCTTGATTGGTTCCACATCACCATGCGCCTCACGGTTCTGAGTCAATACGCCCGCGGGGTCGCGCAGCACGACGATGCGGAGGGCACACGTCTGCTGGCCGAGCTGGAGCGGATCAAGTGGCTGATCTGGCATGGCAATCAGCATCGAGCCGAAGAGACAATCGGATTCTTCCTGGACGACGTGGACGGGCTGGAGGTGGACTATCCCAATCTGCGCAAGTTTGCCCGCACCGCGCACGAGTTTGCCGTCTACATCGCTTCCAACGCCGGTAGCCTGATCAACTATGGCGAACGGTTCCGCGCCGGCGAACGGATCTCGTCATGCCTGGCCGAATCCACGGTCAATGCCGTGATCAGCAAGCGTTTCGCCAAGCGCCAGCAGATGCAGTGGACAAAACGCGGCGCGCACCTGCTGCTACAGACCCGAACGCGCACACTTGACGGCACGCTCCGGCCTCTCTTCGAGCAATGGTATCCAAGGCTGGCAAACGACAATGCCGCTGGCGCTGCTCAGGCAGCAGCAGCGTGAATACCCCACAGATCCTTATGCTCTCCCAATCGCGGCAAGGTATTGAGCAATCTTGGTTTCAAACATCTCGACCAGAAATTCTGCGTGCTGTTGAACTCTGGCCGAGCGTTCTAATTCGGGAAACAACATAAACTCCCAAACCGCAGCGATAGCAGAGGAGACAGCATAATCGTTGGGCCAGTTTGAGTCTTTCCGGAACCCCTCATGGCTGGGAAATAGCCGCTACGCGGCTGGGGAATCTCTGCCAGGCTGCACGTTCCTCGTTTAAAAGCGCAAGTTCGCGGCGCGGCGCAAGGCCGAAGCGGAAGGCAAGACGTGGCCCGCTTAATCGGATGATTGTGGTGGTGCTTGATGTCATCAGATAAAGACTCGATAAAAAAGCAGCCA
>DATGVV010000042.1:0-6799 GCA_035299885.1 Chloroflexota bacterium
GATCGTCCATGTAATTCAGCAGGAAGGCCAGCCCAACGCCCACGATCAAGCCCACCAGGATGCGGGCGGCGATGAAGATGAGGTCCACCAGCCGGCCGGCCAGGCCTTCGCTGTGAGCGGGGTCGGGCACAGCCACAGCCAGATCCTGGTTGTTGAGCGCCCGAAAATAGGCCGATCCGTTCTGGCTGATCTCGTCGGCGGCAGCTTTGGCCAGCGCCACCGCTCGATCTTCGGTGGGCGCGCCGGCTTCGATGTTGAGCAGGTGGTGCGCCTGCTTCTTAACCGTGAATGAGCGCTGGACCAGGCGCGGATCCATGGCAAAGCTCAAGCGCTTGGACACGCCCTCGGCAAAGCCAAAAGTCGGCACGATCTTGGTGAAGTCGTCGGCCGCCTGCTCGGCGAACAAGCCGCGGTTCTGCACGTCCAGGCCGGGGATCGTGGTGGGCGCCTGGGCCGCGGGCACCGAGAAGGCCACCATGGTCTGCGCCTTGTAGCCCGGTGGCTGAACAACTGCCAGGATGCCGCTGGCAATCACCGCTGCCCCGGTTACGGCCAGCACCACCCAGCGCCAGCGTACCAGCACGTTCCAGAACGCCCTAACCTCCATCCGTCACCCTTTCGACGAACTCTTTGATTCGCTGTTTGAAGACGCTGCTGTCGAACTGCAGCGCATGCTCCCTAATTCGCTGCGGATCGTACCGCGAGGCATCGAAATCGCGCAGCACCGCGACCAACGAATCCACCGTCGGCTGCTGGAACAGCTCGCCCGTGACGCCTGGCTTGATGGTGTCCAGCGCGCCGCCGGCGGCGTAGGCGATGGCCGGCCGTCCCGAGGCCTGTGCCTCCAGTGGCGAGATGCCGAAATCTTCCTCGCCCGGAAACAGGAATGCCTTGCAGCGGGCGTAGTGGCGCCGCACCATGGCATCGTCGGGCTCGAATCCGAGGAACTCCACCGTGGGGCCTGCCATCTTCCGCAGCCGCTCCAGATCGCGCCCATCGCCGATGACTTTGAGACCCAGGTTGAGTCGCGTGCAAGCCTCGACTGCCAGGTCGATGCGCTTGTACGGCGCCAGCCGCGAGACCACCAGGAAGTAGTCCTCCACCGTCCGCGAAATCCGATGCTTGCGCGCCTCGACCGGTGGGTAGATCACCGCCGCCTCGCGGCCATAGACGCGCCCAATGCGCTCGGCAACAGCGCGGGAAATGCCGATGAAGTGCTGCATGTGCCCGGCTGCCCAGCGGTCCCAGGCGCGCAGCGCCTGCATCAGCGGCTGGAGCGCCAACCGTCCCGCGCGGCCCAGGCCCTCGCGACCCACGTACTCATCGGTGTTCCAGGCCCAGCGCATGGGCGTAAGGCAGTAGCAAATGGTCACGGGTCGACGCCCGGCGACCGGGGCCGGGAGTCGGGAGTCGGGGGTCGGGCCCCGGCCCCTGGCTCCTGGCTCCTGGCCCCAGCGCGAAGCGCCAGTACGCACGCCATTGGCGAATCCTTGCGTGTTGGTGATGACCAGGTCATAGCCGCTCAGGTCGAACGCCTGAAAGGCCAGCGGGTACAGCGGGAAATACCAGCGATGGTGGTTGAAGATGCCCGGTAGGCGCTGCATGAATGACGTCCGAATCGGCATCGCGTTAATCGCCGCGGGCATGTTCTCGGGCTGCCAGATGGACGTGTACACGTCCGCTTTCGGAAACAGCTCGAACAGCGACCTGAGCACCCGCTCCGCGCCCCCGCCCCTCTGGTTCAGGTAATCGTGAACCAGGGCGACTTTGAGCTTAGAAGCTGCCAGTGCCCGTCAGAATCGCCGGGATGGTGCGCAGCAGGATCTTGAGATCCAGGCCGAGGGACCAGTTCTCGATGTAGTACAGGTCCATCATCACCATCTCTTCGAAGTTGAGATGGCTCCGGCCGCTGACCTGCCACAACCCGGTCATGCCGCCCGCTACTGACAGCCGCTTGTGCTGCCAGGGCTCATACTGCAGCACCTCCGCGGGAAGTGGCGGCCGTGGGCCCACCAGGCTCATATCGCCGCGCAGCACGTTGAGGATCTGCGGCAGCTCGTCCATGCTGGTGCGCCGCAGGAACTTGCCTACGCGCGTCAGCCGCGGATCCTTGCGGATCTTCAGGATCGGGCCCTCGGTCTCGTTGAGGGCTCGCAGCCGGTGCCACTCCTCCTCGGCGCCCTTCCGCATGGAGCGGAATTTGTAGAAGGTGAAGTGCTTGCCGTCGCGCCCGACTCGTATCTGGCGGTACAGTACCGGCCCCGGCGAGTCCAGTTTGATGAGCAGCGGGACGACGATCCACAGCGGCAGCGACAGCAGCAGGATGAACGAGCCCAACCCTAGGTCCAAGGCCCGCTTGAGCACCAGGTTCGGCCCGGCAATAGTGCTCTCGCGGAACCCGATCAGTGGAATGCCGGCGATCTCGTCCATGTCCACGCGGGATAGGCTCATTTCGAACAGGTCGGGCACGACTTTGTAGCGGACGTTGTGCTCCTGGCAGCGGTTGACGATGTCCCACACGGCTTGGTGGGCGGCGGTCGGCAGGGCGATGATGACTTCGCTCACGCCGTACGTCTCGACCACGCTGGCCAGCTGCTCGGTGCGGCCCAGGTGGGAGAAGCGGCCGAAACGCCCGTCGGGATGGAGGTCGTCGTCCAGGAAGCCGAGCAGGCGATAGCCCAGCCCCGGTGAGGCAGCCACGTGCTGCATCATCATCTTGGCCATGTCGCTGCCGCCAACCACGATCAGGTTGTCCACGCCGATGCCGCGGCGGTACAGCCACGAGCGCAGGCTGGTCAGCGCCGCCTTGTCCAGCGCCAGAAGCAGGATGATCAGCGCCCAGGCGATGAGGTACACACCGCGGGACTCGGCATACAGCCTGGACAAGTAGCTCAGGACGATTAGCAGCCCTACGGACACGGTTGTGCCGCTGAAGATGTTCGACAGCTTGGGTGTCCAGCCGCTGCCGCGTGTGCCGCGATACAGCCCGGTATAGGGCAGGATCACGGCCATGATGGCCGTCAGTGACAGCTGCGCCGGCAGGAAATCCTGCAGGGGACGGTAATCGAACGGCGAGACCTGGTTCGGGAATCCCAGCAGGTAGCGCACCCAGTAGGCCAGCGCGAAGGCCAGGTTCATGACCGCCAGGTCCAGTGCCCAGCTGAGGAGCGGCCTGGCCCAGCCGCGGGTCAGCTTGAGGGCCGGGCTGACTTCAAGGCTGCGCTCGAGCGCAAGGGCGGCTTGGGCCACAGCTACGGAGTCACCTGACGGTACACCCGCGTGATCTGATCGGCCGCCTTGTCCCACGTAAAAGAGGCTGCTCGCGTGAGCCCGGCGGCGGCCATCTGCTCTCGTTTGGCCTTCGATTGCAGGACCTCCGCTAGCGTCGCGGCCAAATCGTCGGCGCGGTGGGGGTCCACTTGGGCGCCGGCGTCGCCGACCACCTCCGGCAAAGAGGACGCGTTCGAGACGATAACCGGTGTGCCGCAGGCCATGGCTTCCAGAGCAGGCAGCCCGAAGCCTTCATACAGTGAAGGGTACACAAATACTGAGGCGGCGGCGTACCACAGCGGGAGCTCACGGGAGTCGATGTACCCAGGAAAAACCACCTGGGCCACGAGGTTATTCCGCTCTACTTCGGCGAACATGGCATCGAACATCCAGCCGCGCCCGCCGCCGATGACCAACGGCCAGCGCCTCAGCCCCTGCCCCAACAGCAAGGCATATGCCCGAACCAGCATCTCCAGGTTTTTGCGCGGCTCCAGGGTTCCCACGTACAGAATGAACTCTCCGGGCAAGCCTTTGCGGCGCCGAAACTCGGCGAGGTCCTCTTCCGCCGGCGGCTGGAAGCCCTCGTCAACGCCCGGATAGACCACCTCGATGCGCTCAGGCGGCACGTTCAGCAATTCCGACACGTCCTGCTTGGTGTTGGCCGAGTCGGTCATGATCCGCCGCGCCCGCCGAGCGCTGAAGCCCGTAAGCGCGGCGAGATAGCGCTGCCGCTCGGGCCGGAACCGCTCCGGATAGCGTAGGAACGTCAGATCGTGAATCGTCAGGACGGCCGGACATGAAAGCACCGTGGGCAGGACGTTCACCGGACAGTGCAGCACATCCAACCGTGTTGCGAGCAACGGGAGCACCGCCTGTTCCCATAGGATGCGCACCACCGGCTTCGCCGCCGGCAGCCGCGTGTAGCGGAAGCGCATGTTGGCCGAATCGTTGAACCCTCCCCGAGCCGTTTCGTTCAGGAAAACGGTGTACCGGCCGCTTGTGTCACGCCGCTGCAGCGCGCGCACCATCTGCTCGGTGAAGCGCGACACGCCCGCTTGGCGATAGTTGGCGCTGAAGGTCACGATCTGGGCGTTGATACCGATGCAAGGCGAGCTATCAGCCATCACTGCTTCTCAATGGACGAGCTGGATGGCGGCGCCCGCAAGCAGCAGCTGGACGGCGACAGCTACTGACAGCAGCACATACACCAGCGGCGGCTCGCGGCGGTTCACGACCTGAGCCAGCGCGCCGTTCAGCACCAACACGATCAGCCCGATCGCTGGCAAGATGAACAGCTGGGACCGGACTCCAACCCGGTCCACCTGACCGGCCGAGCTGTAGTGGATAGGCAGCACGTCTGGAAGCGACTGCTGGCGCAGGCCCACGTAGAGCCAAATGCCTATGTCGAGCAAGGTGGCCGCGACGACCAATGCAACGGACAAACGGTCCCATGTCATTCTTAGCCACCGCCGCGGAGAAGAATCTGCTCCCTCCGCCTCCGGCGGGGAAGATACTTCGCTGTCGCTCCGCATGACATTTACGAGGCGGGTAACGGGAATGGCGCCCGGTACACGTTGGCGCTCTTCTCCTGCTCCTGCAGCCAGCGGTCCAGGCTGTCGGCACCCGGCGTCGGCACCGGGGTAGGGATGGACGTGGGAGTCGGCGGCGGCGGTCCGGTGGTAGCGGGCGTAGCCGTCGGCGAAGGCAGTGGCGTGGGCGAGGGTGTTGGCGCCACGTCGGGATGATCGGCAAAGTAGGCCTCGAACTTCTGGCGAAGCACTAGCCCGTACTGGATCTGCTTGAAGTCGTTCTGCGACATGTGCGCGGTATCGAACAGCTGCTTCAGCACCGTGTCGCCGCCTAGCTGGTCGGTGGTCTTCTTGGCCTGCGCCGTGACCTCATCCTGGCTGACGGAGATCCCGAATTTGCCTGCGTTTTGCCGCATCAGCCGTTCATCGATGAGATCGTCGAGCGTTTGCTGCTCGGCGGCGGTCATCTTGGTCTGATCGGCTGTGAACTGGCTGGTCAAAGCCGCTACAGTCGCCGATTCCTGCGGGTTGAGCGTCGGTGAGGGCGTGAACGTTGGCGTGGCCGAGCCGCTGGGAGAGGGCGTGCCGGTGCTCTCAGCCGTGGGGCTGGTGCTGGGCACCGCGCTGGCTTCGGGCGTGGCGCTCGGCTGCGGATTTGCGGTCGCCGTCGCCTCAGCGTTGGCCCGCTGGTTAGCGGCCAGAGCCTGGTACTGGCTCTGCAGGTCCTGCGCCTCGTGCTGCAGAACGAACCTGGTGTAAGCCAGGTTCTTGTCGTACCGCTGCCGCTCGATGCCAGCGCCGTTGATCCGCGCTACGGCCGTACGGGGTTTCAGATAGTACTGCTGGAATGCGCCGGCGCCGATGACGAGCGCGATGACGGCAAACACGAAAATGCCGGCCGCTACCACGAAGCGCCCTCGGTATTTCTGCTTTTCAGCTCGGGTGAGATGGCGTCCCCACCGGAAGATGAGCGGCTGCCCGTCACGGCGATCACCGGGACGCACCGCGGTGGTCCGGCCGGCTGGCCCAGGAGCGGTGTCCTTGCTCTGCCGGTCCCTCTGCGTCGGCCTCCGCAATGGCTAGGAGAGCGCTTGCTCCGCCGTAAACGGCAGCAGAGCTAAGTGCCGCGCCCGCTTGATGGCGGTCGTCAGCGAACGCTGGTGCCTAGCGCATGTGCCTGTCTTGCGGCGAGACTCAATCTTGCCGCGCTCCGAGAGGAAGCGGCGCAGCCGCGGCACATCCTTGAAATCGATGTACATGATGTGGTCGGCGCAGAAGTGGCACACCTTGCGGCGCACATACTTCTGTGCGTATTCTTTGCGCTCCGTGCGGGAGCGCGACATTCGTCGTTCCATGCTGTCCCTCTAAAAAGGAATGTCGTCCGGCTCGAGATCGCCCCCACTGAAGGCTTCGTCCCGAGGTGACTCGACGCCCGCGGCAACGGCTTCGCCTTTAGCGCTGAGCATCATCATGTCGGTGGCTCGGAGCTCTAGGCTGCCATGCTTCTGGCCGTCGTTGCCGTCCCACATGCGCATTGAGACTCGACCCTCAACGTATACCCGCTGACCCTTGGTCAGATACTGGTTGCAGATCTCCGCCAGCTTGTCCCAGGCCGTTACCCGAAACCAGTCGGTTTCTTCCTGCTGCTCGCCGTCACGGGAGTTGAAGCTGCGCGAGACCGCGACGCTGAAGGAGGTCACCGCGGTTCCCTGAGGCGTGTAACGCATCTCGGGGTCGCGCCCGAGGTTGCCGATGATCATGCACTTGTTCAAGCTGCGGGCCATGGCACTCTCCTGAACATTTGTCCTAACTTGGCGGAGATTGTACTCTCCTAGCTCTCGGTTGTCTCGGCTGCCTTGGTCCGCCTGGCGCGCGGCGCAGCCGGCTTGGCGCCAGGTTTAGCCTTGGTTCCCGCGGCGGGGACAGCCTCGGCCTCAGCGGCGGGGGCAGCCTCGGCCTCAGCGGCGGGGGCAGCCGCGGCCTCAGCGGCGGGGACAGCA
>DATGVV010000043.1:0-6117 GCA_035299885.1 Chloroflexota bacterium
GCGGCTGGCGCCGTCGAGGAACACGGACTGGGGATCGATGAAGGTTACGCCCTCGTCCATCCAGCGGCCGCGCAGCCGCTCCTGCATGATCCGCTCGGCTTCAGCCAGCGCCTGCCGGGTATCGACTCCCACGCACGAAGCCAGCGAGCCAGCCTGCACCACCCGCACTTTCTCGGCGCGTTCTACCAGCTCGGTGAGGTAGTACTCACCCTTCTTGGGGCTCTTGCTGAGCTTGGGCAGATGTTTCACCAGCCACACGGCATCGAAGCAGTAGATGCCGGCGTTGACCTCGGTCATGCGCCGCTCGTCCTCGCTCGCATCTGCCCACTCGACGATTCGGACCCGGCCATCACGTCGAACCACGCGGCCCAGCCGTCGCGGGTCATCGACTGTGGCCGCCAGGAAGCTGACCTGCATCCGCGCATCGCGGTGCTCGGCCACCAGCAGCCGTAGGCTGTCGGGCTCGATCAGCGGCGCGTCGCCATTGAGCACCAGCACATCTCCGCCGGTCTGGCTGAGCTGTGGCAGCGCCTGCTGAAGGGCATGACCGCTACCCAGCTGCGGCTTCTGCTCTACCAGCTCAACCTCGCTGCCGGCGAAATGCTCGCGCATCTGGTCGAGGCCATGTCCGCCGATCACGATCATCCGCGTTGCGCCCGCGGCGCGGGCGGCGTCGACAACGTGATCGACCATAGCTTTGCCCGCCACGCGGTGGAGCACCTTAGGCCGGCTCGACTTCATACGCGTGCCCTGGCCGGCGGCGAGGATGAGGGCTAGCAGCTCGCTCGCCAACTATCTCAGGGCGCTGGCCAGGAAGGGCAAGACGTGATCCCAGTAGCCTCGCGGGTCCATCTTGAAGGATTTGACGTGATCGGCGCCGGGCACCAGCCACAGCTGATCGGCCGCGTTCCGGGCGGCAGCCAGCAGCGCTTGGCTGTTGCGGTACGGCACCTGGCTATCGGCCAGCCCGTGGATGAACAGGATGGGCACTTGGATCAGCGGCACAGCCCGCACCGGCCCGGCTAGCCGCGGATCTACGCCGGTGATGACCGGCTCCAGGCCCAGAATCAAGGGCGTGAACGGTAAGGCCGGCAGATGGCTCCAGACCGGCAGGTTTTCCTCGAGGTACGGATACAGATCGGCGAAGGCGCTGTCGGAGATGACCGCCTGCACCTCGCTGTTCTGGCCGGCTACCAGCAGCGCGGTGGCCGCGCCCATGGAATAGCCCAGCAGCGCGATGTGGCGGCCCGGCGTGCCCAGGCTCTTGACGTAGCTGAGGGCGCCCAGCACGTCGCGCTGCTCCTGGACGCCAATGGTCGTGAGGCTGCCCTCCGACTGGCCGGAATTGCGCAGATCGAAGGTCAGGAAGTTGTAGCCGTGATCCACCAGCCCGCGCGCCACGTCGAGCGCCGGGACGGTCCGCTGCAGCCGGTTGTCGCGATAGCCGTGCACCATGATGACCGTCTTGTCGGAGCTCGCGTCCAGGAACCAGCCGTACAGCTTGAGGTGGTCGCCCACGCTGGCGAACTGCACGTCCCGATAGCTGAAGCCGAACGGCGTTGCATCCACCGGCTTGCGCCCGGGATGGCTCAGGGTCCAGCCGATGTAGGCGCCGATGGCGCAGCACACCAGAAAGGCTGCCATCAGGCACACCGACGCCCGCCACAACAGATGCCACGGGAAGCTCCTTGGAAGGCTGCCCTGCAAGGGCAGGCTTGCGCCAATCGGTGCGCCGGCCACAACGGGCAGCCGCTTCATGCGGCAGCGATTGTAACAATCCCCCTCGTCATTCCGAGCGTCAGCGAGGAATCCGCCGACGAGGTTACGGATGCCTCGCTACGTTCGGCATGACAAAGAGGTCAATTCGCCACGAGCGCGATCCGGCTGAATTCGGCCACGCCCGTGGTTGGCCTGCCGGAGGCGCCCAGGCGCAGCTGGGCGTGGCAGCTCGCGCTGCCGGCTGGGACAGCGCTTTGGGCCTGCACCTGCGACCAGCCGGTGCTGCCGCGGATCGCCGGACTGCTTGCCTGGCCTGACTGCTTGCCGTCCGGGCCTTGGCAGACGATCCACAGCGCCGCGCCGGGCCCATCACCCGGCACTCCCTGCGTCTGGATGAAGCCAGATAGGGTCAGCTTCCAGCCTGGCTCGACGCTGACGTCGTTGCCGATCCACGCGCTGTCCGTTCCGGAGGCGCTTTCCAGCGTGATCTCGCGATCGGCGTTGGTGGGACCGCCGGGGTGCCAGGTGCGGACCGGCTCGCGCCCCTCGAAGACCTGCAGTCGCCAGCCGCTCGGCTGCGGTCCGTTGGTGACCAGCCCGCCATTGGTCAGCAGGTTCGGCGCGCCACTGGGCGGCGGCGCCTTTGGCGAGGGTGTCGCGCTGCCCTGCCCTGGCGTGTGCGTGATGGCGAATACCACACCTAGCCCGATCAGTCCCACGACGATGACCGGCAGCAGCCACGCGATCCGCGGGCGCCGGCGTTGGCGTGCGGAGCCAGGAGTTGGGGGTCGGGAGCCGGACGATCGCGGTGATGCAGACCGATAGGCGGCCACGGCGCTGCCAGGCCGATCGCGGGGAATCGGTCGCCACCGGATCGTCTCTTCGAGCCCCGACTCCCAACTCCCGACTCCCGGCTCCGGCGCATGTTGGGCGCCGAGGTCCTTCGCCAGCTGCTCGGCGCTGGCGTAGCGTTCGGCCGGATCGCGCGCTAGGGCCCGCAGCACCACGGCGTCCAGCCAGGCTGGCAGCGGCGTGACCTCCGAGGGCGGTGACGCGTCTTCGCGCTGGCTCCGCACAGCAGCCGCGATGGGGTTATCCGACTCGAACGGCACATGGCCGGTGAGCATCTGGTACAGCACCACGCCCACGCTGTAGATGTCGGCGGCCGGCGTCACCGCCTCGCCGGTCAGCACCTCGGGGGCAATGAAGCTGGGCGTGCCAAGCAATGTGCCGGTCATGGCTTGGGTCAGCTCCGAGCTCTTGGCGATACCGAAATCCGTTACCTTCACACGACCAGAACCGTCAATAAGCACGTTCTGCGGCTTCACGTCGCGATGCACAATGCCCTGGCGGTGCGCGTAGGCCAGCGCGTCGGCGATCTGGCGGGCGATGTCCACCGCCTGCTCAGGCTGGAGCGGCGCCTCGCGGCGAATGAGCTGGGCCAGGCTGTCGCCCTCGACCGGCTCCATGACCAGGTACGGCATGCCATCTTCCTGGCCGCCGTCATAGATGGTCACTACGTTGGGATGGTTGAGCCGGCCGATGGCTCGCAGCTCGGCGTCGAACCGCCGCAGCGTATCCTCGTCGTCCGTCTCGCCGTCGCCGTCCAGGCGAGGTACTTTGATGGCTACTTCGCGGCCGAGCAGCGGATCGTGAGCCAGGTACACACTGGCCATCCCGCCGCTTCCCAGCCGCCGCAGGACCTGGTACCTGCCGCCGATGACGTCCTTCATGCCAGCTGGCTTCGGACGTACTCGGAAATGAGCTGGTAATTGCCGTTCCGCGGCAGCAGGATCTGCGCGCCGTCGGGCGATCGGCCGTCGACCACGACGCTGTCCAGCGAAATGTGCTTGGCCTGCTCCGGGCGGAAGCCCGACAGGAAGGCCAGCAGCTCGACCGGCGACAGGTTGGTGCGAATCGCCCCAGGCGCCGCGTTCGCCACGGCCACGAAGTGCAGGCCGCCGGCCGGGCTGGCGAGCCGCTGCCGAACCGCGCCGATGAGCAGCTGTTGGCGTGCCGCACGGGCAAAGTCGCTGGCCTCCTGGGGCACGTCCGCGTAGCGTGCTCGCGCAAACTCCAGCGCCTGCTCACCATCCATGTGCTGCCGGCCGGCGTTGAAGTGGATCACCTTCCAGCGTGCGTCCACATCCGGATTGTCGTTCACCGGGTATTGCGCCGAGAAGCTGCGCGCCACGTCCACATCCACGCCGCCTAGGGCGTCGATCAGCTGGCGGAAACCCTGGAAGTCCTGCAGCACCCAGCCGGTAACCGTCAGGCCGGTGACTTCGGCCACCTTGCGCGCGGCCAGCTCAGCGCCCGTATCAGGGCTGCCGGCGTTGTAGCCATCCTGGAGGGCTTCGTTGATGCGCGCATAGCGGCCCGAATTTGGCGGCAGCTGGACCCACAGGTCGCGCGGAATCGAGACTTCCGCCTGCTTCGAGCCGTCGCGCATGACCAGCACCAGCGAATCGCTCAAGTACGCGCCGAGGTGATCGCCCCCGCCATAGCCCAGGATCAGGATGCGCTGCGCCCCGCTCGGGGCCTGGAAGGCGAGCGGCCGGGTGGAAGCTTCAGCCAGCCGAATGGCCGACCAGCTGATCGCGGCGACGATCGCTATCGCCAGCGCCAGCACGGCGAGCCCCAGGCTACGCACGGCTGGAGTGTAGCGGCCCGCTTAGGCGGGAACGTCCACGTGATCGCGGGCGGACGGTGGCTACTTGGCCATCTTAGCCAGGGCGGTGTACGCCGGCCGCGGCGAATAATCGGGCTTGAGCACGGCGAAGCCCCATTTCTCGTCCGTTTGCGGCACGACGGCCTGGAAGTTGAGGTTCCAGATGAACATCACGTCCATCCAGGGCCAATTGGTGCGCGCGTACTTGATCTCGCGCGCCAGGTAATCCGCCTGCTGTTGCTCAGAGAGCGTCCGGGCGTACTCGTAGCCGGTCGGCGCCTGCGGGTTGGAGCTGTAGCCGGTCTCGGTGGCCCACATCTTCTTGTCGCCGTCGCCGGCCTTCATCATGATGTCGCGATAGTCCTCCACCCGCCGGAAGAAGAAGCTCGAATGGTTGGCAAAATTGGTTTGGGTGTGGTTAGCCACGTTCTCCTCCGGGGGGTTGGCGTAGCCTTCCGGGTGCGCGCCCAGCACGTCGAAGTACTGCTTCACCGCGCCACCCTGGTAGGAGTACATCTGCTGCAGATAGGTCGCGTCGTCGATGGCGACGTTCGGGTCGTTGACGCCGGTCGGTGTGGGTGCGCCCGACACGACGACGATGTTCGGATCGATAGCCTTGATGGTCTGGTACGAGGCTTTCAGCAGCTCAACGTAGTTGCCGGCATTGATCTGCCCTTTGCCGACCTCGACCGCGAAGTTCTGCTCGTTCCAGATCTCGTAGGCCTGCACCTTGCCCTTGAAGTGCGTGACCATCTGCTTCAAGAAAGGGGTGAACAAGGCGGGTTCGCGCGGGAACTGCGCGCCTTGGACCGCGGCCCATTGCGGCGCCGCCACCACGCTGAACATCATCTTGACACCGCCCGCCGCCGCGGTGTTGGCTGCCGTGTCCAGCTGCGTCCAGTCGATCGTGGCGCCCTGGCTGGGCTCCAGGCCTTCCCAGCGGACCTGCTGGGTGAGCCAGCCGAAGCCAGCCGCACGGGTGGCTTTCACGCTGTTGTCGGCCTGTCCGGCCACGACTTGGGCCGCGAAGCCGTACAGCGGGCTCAGCTTGGGGGCGCCTACGCCCCCACAGGCGGTCATGAGCAGGACGGCCAGGCTGAGGGTCAGAACTATTCGGTGCATACGTGACATAGGAACGAGATAAAGCATGCCTTTGTCATTCCGAGTGAGGCAAGGAATCCGCTCCGGTGCTACGGATGCCTCACTGCGTTCGGCATGACAAAGGGTATTCCGGCATGACAAAAAGGCGTTCCGGCCTAGCCAATATCCACCTCGAACCGCAGGGGGCCGCCGTCCAGGCGCTGCAGAGTGGGGAGATAGTAGAGGCCCACCTCCACCGAATAGTGGCCCGCCGCCGCCTGCAGGCTGTAGCTGTCGGCCACGCGGTCTCCGGCCCGCCACAGGCTAATCGGGAAGTCGCCGTCGCGGGGCTGGGTGTCGGCCTGAGCGACCACCTTGCCGCCGCTGTCGAGCAGATGCACGAAGACGGTGTAGTCCTTCGATGGCTGCGCCCGCGCGCCCCAGATCAGGTCCAGCTGCAGCCGTCCGGCGGCCGCTGAGGAGCGGTGCTGTAGCAGCTCGATCCCATCGCCAAACTGGACCTCTGGCGCGCCGGCGGGTGCCGCCGCGGGTGATGGCGGCACCACAAACGGGCCCAGCGCCAGGCTGCCGCCAATTGCTTTTCCGCTGGCGTCGGCCAGCTCCTGGCGAATAACGGCGTCCTGGGC
>DATGVV010000044.1:0-3520 GCA_035299885.1 Chloroflexota bacterium
AAGGCGAGGATCTGCAGCTACTAAATCGCTAGACGTCAGTCGTTAGTCGTTAGGCCCCGCCCATCCCGCTACGACTGACGTTTCACGACTCGTCACACCTTGAACGCCGAAGGGCAGAGGTCGTTCACCGGGCAGCGTCCGCACTGGGGTTTCTGCGCAAAGCAGCACAGCCGGCCGTGGAAGATGAGCAGATGGGCGAAGATCGTCCAGTCGTCGCGCGGAACCAGCGCCATCAAGTCCTTCTCGATCTTGACGGGATCGGTCTGGCTGGTGAGGCCGAGCCGCTTGGCCAAACGAGCAACGTGAGTGTCCACCACGATGCCCTCGTTTTTGCCGAAGGCGGTGCCCAGGACGACATTGGCTGTTTTGCGAGCCACGCCAGGTAGGGTGAGCAGCTCGGGCATGGCATCGGGCACCTCGCCGTTGAAATCCAGGTCGATCTTGCGTGCGGCGCCCTGGATGGATTTGGCCTTGTTGTTGAAAAAACCAGTGGTCCGGATGATGGCCTTCACGTCGTCGGGCGGCGCTTCGGCCAGGTCGTGCGGGGTAGGATAACGCCGGAAGAGCTCGGGCGTGACCTTGTTTACGCCTTTGTCCGTGGCTTGGGCCGACAGGATGGTGGCCACCAGCAGCTGGAAGGGGTTCTGGTGATCCAGTGCGCATTTCGCGTCCGGGTAGGCTTGACGAAGCCTGCGGATGATCTCGGCGGTCCGGGCGCGCTTGGCGGTGGCCGACTCCCGTGGCATCTTCGGCGGCGCTGGGCGCGTGGGCATACCATCATGGTATGGCCACGCCTGCTAGCGCATATTGAGGCCGCAGGGCCACGTCATCACCTCGGCCGGGCTCGGAGCGATCTTCTGGGCCAAGTCGCGCGATCCCTGGACCATGGCCCTCTCGCTCGCGTTCGGGGTGCTGGTCGATCTCGACCACTTCCTGGACTACTGGTATTCCGAAGGCCGCATCTGCTTTGACCTGAAGACGTTCCTGGCGACGCGCTACTGGCGCAAGAGTGGCCGGCTGTTCATCGTGTTTCACGCCTTCGAGTACCTGCCGATCGTCTTTTTGTTGTGGCGGGCGGTGAAGGGGCGCAGGTGGGCGGTGGCGGCAACGGCCGCCATGTCGAGCCACGTGCTGGCCGATCACCTCGTCAATGAGCTTCGGCCGCTTGCCTATTTCATCCTGTACCGCCTGGCGCACGGCTTTCGAGCGGACGAGCTGCTCGACATCGAGAAAGTGCGCCGGCTGGAGGAACAGAAACGGCAACAGGAGCGCCAGGCTCGCGAAGGAGCCCGGCCTTGGCATTCGCGTCTGGTGGCCCTATTCGTCTAGGCCGCCTGTTTGGTCCCACGAGGGCAAGAAAAAGGTATCCTCGCGGCGTAGGGACATGACGGATTCGGCGGCTGAGCGGGTGGGGCGCAAAACATCGGCGGTCGAGCTGCTCGGCAAGACACCGCTGTTCGGAGTGCTTCACCCGGAAGACCTACGCCATTTGGCGGACAGCACCCGCACGCGCGCTTACGAGCGCGGGGACATTATCTTCCACAAGGACGACCCTGGCTACACGCTGTACATCATCGTAGGTGGGGCGGTGAAGATATCGGTATCGTCGAGCGAGGGCGACGAGATCATCCTGGCCATCCTCACCAAGGGCCAGTTTTTCGGCGAGCTGGCCTTGTTCGACGACCTGCCACGCTCAGCCGACGCCGAAGCCATCCAGCCGACTGAAGTCCTGACGGTACAGCGCGAGGACCTGATCCGGCTGATGGAGAAGCGGCCGCGGGTAGCGATCACGCAGCTGCTCAAGGTCCTGGGTCAGCGGCTGCGGGCCACCGACGAGCTGCTGCAAGATGCCGCTTTCCTGGACATCCCTTCGCGGCTGGCCAAGCGCCTGCTCGACCTCGCCGAGGCCCATGGGGAGAAGACGCCGCACGGCACGAAGATCGGACTGCGGCTGACGCAGCAGAACCTGGCCAGCATGATTGGGGCGCGCCGTGAGAACGTGAACCGCGCGCTGGCCTACTACCAGAGTCGGGGCTGGCTGTCCAAAGAGGGCGGCCACTTCACGATTCTGAATGAGCCCCAGCTGCGGGCTCGCGTGCTGCCGTAGGGCCAGCCAGCTGCGCTTTGAGTGCGGCTAGGTCGCGCTCGAGGCGATCCTCCCGGGCGAGCTGATCGACGCGCTCGGAAAGGCCAGCTCCAGGTTCCCTGACCCCAGCCCTCTCCCGCCGCGGCGGGATAGGGGATGCTTGCTTCAGCCGGCGCTTGGCCTGGTTGATGGCGTTTGCCTGGGCCAAGTACTGCGCTCGGTACTCGCCGGCCAGGCGATCTTCGGCGGCTTTGCGGGCCAGCGCCTCATGGGCGAGCTCCTCATGGCCGCGGCGCAGGGCCAGCTCGGCGCGGTGCTGCCAGCGCGCGGCGAGGCGATCGTGCTTCTCCCGCTCCTGATGGAGCACGTGCTCCAACGCGATGGCTTGCCGTAGGGCGTGGCGCGGATCCACCGCGGCCATCAGGCGCTGCGCTTGGTTGAGCCGCTCTCGATGTCCATCAGCTGGTCCAGAGTCTCGAACAGGTGCCGCGGATCGGGGTGGCGGGACATCTTCAGCAGGACGTGGTAGAGCGCCACGTCATCGCGCAGCTCCTCGGCGCGTGTGGCCAGCCAGGAGCGCAGCGCGTCCGGCTCGGCCGCGAGGTCGGAGGCGATGGCCGCCTGATAGCCCTCTGGGTCGGATACGAGATAGCCCGGCAGCACTTTGAAGAAGCGGGCCAGCAGGGCGCGTGTCATGGGCGACATGTGGGTCCGTGCGCCGGACTCCAGCTGGCAAAGATAGGCGTGAGAGACGCTCTCGCCCAGCTCGGCGCGCATGGCGCGCAGCACTTCGGCCTTGGTCATCGGCCGGCCGAGGCCGCGCAGCTCGCCTTCAACCTGGCGTAGATGCTGCAGCTTTTCCCCGAGCGTCATGACTGTGGCTGAAATCTAGCAAATTGCTATAGAGGCTATATCCGTCCGGCCAGGAACGCCTCGGCGAACTCGGGCAGGTTGGCGCAAACGAAGCTTGGCCGGCAGGCTCGCAACTCGTCCAGCGAATAGCGGCCGGTGGCGACGGCGATCGTTTTCATGCTGCAGGCCAGCCCACAGTCGATGTCGAGTGGCGTATCGCCAATGATGTAGCTGCGATCGAGGCTGAAGGAGCGGCCGGCGCGAGTGGCGGCCAGCGGTGGCAGGTCGGCTCGGCGGCCGGACTCATCCCCGAACGCGCCGAAGCTGAAGAACTGGCGCAGCCCGGCCGCGGCCATCTTGCGCCAGGCAATGGCCTCGATGTTGCCGGTCACCAGGCCCATGGCGGCCCCGGTTTGGGCCAACTCTTGAAGCGCGGGGACAACGCCGGGGATAACCTGGTCACGAAGGTCGGGTGGGCAGCGTATCTCAAAGTCCTCAGTGGCGGCCTGGAACAGCCGCGGCAGCAGATCAGGCGACGCTGCCGCGCCCGTGCTGAGCACCATCTCCCGCAGGATCTCGGTG
>DATGVV010000045.1:0-3403 GCA_035299885.1 Chloroflexota bacterium
CCGGCAGTCGATTAGACCGGCGTGTCCAAAAAGGGGAGTACCTCGTCCAGGAAGAGCTGCGGGGCGGCACGGACCGCAAGGTGGGTTTGGCCCGGCAGGACAGCCAGTCGAGCGTCCCGCAAGATCGACGCGACGGCCGTCGTCGCCGCCACGTGACGCGCGGAGCTGGCGCCGCCCAGAAGCAGCAGGGTCGGCACATCCACCTGCCGGAAGCGCTCCGGCTCCAGCGCGTAACAGTGCGTGCAGCGCACCTCGCGGATGACCGTGTGAGCCGCCGCGGCGCGGGCTGCCCAACCACGGCTTCGCCGCTGAACTTCTACACGCTCGGTGTCCTGCTCAGCAACTTCGCGCATGAACGTGGCCAGGACTTCATCTCTTCGGCCAACCTCCATAAATTCTTCCAGGCGCGCGATGATGCGCGGTGGGTGGAAGTCCGGGCCGGTGGGGATCGGTGGTTCGTAGAGGACCAGTTTGCGCAGGTTGTTCGTGAGCCGCGCCGCCTCAAGACAGCACAGCGCTCCGAATGAGTGGCCGACCAGTCCACAAGGCTCGTCGACCGCGTCAACCACCGCTGCAACATCCTCGAACTCGCGCTCGGGGCTGTACTCCGGCGGGTCTTCGCTCACTCCCAAGCCCCGGCGATCCATGGCATGGACGGTGTACCGCTGGCGCAGCGCCGGCATAACCGGCGCCCAATCTCGGTGGTCGACACTGGTGCCATGGACCAGCACCAGCGGCCGGCCCTGCCCCGAGCGCCATACCGCGATGCGCGCTCCATCGCGCGACGTGACATGGACAAGCTCCTTGTCAGGCATCGTGCTCACCGGTAGGTCCCGGGATTGCCCCTGCCGTCCGGGCATTGGACCACCATCAAGGTGATCTCAGCCCGTCGACGCAGTCCTCTACCAGCTCTTGCCCTGGAGCACGGCCTCGTCAAGGTCCTCGAAGTAGCGGCGGCGGAGCGCCAGGCTCATGGCCACGGCTCGGCGCGCTCGGCGCTGCGCCTCTGACGTTTCGGCCAGCCTGGCGAGGGCATCCACCGGAAAGCTGCCGTGCTCCTTCTCATCGAGATGGATGGCGCGGTAGGGCTGCTTGAGCCATTCCGGGACGCTCGGCGCCTCCAGTGCTCGCTCGATCAGATAGTCGGCCACGCCCTCACCAGCCAGGGAGAAGGCAGCCACTCGCTCGACGGCGTCCTCCAGAGCGTCAAACGCGTTGAAGAGCGCGATCTGGCCCGGCACCGGCTGATAGTCGAAGGGGTCGCCGCCCCGCTCCCGGATGCGCTCGGCCAGGAGCCGGGAATGCTTGGCCTCTTCACCCACGGCATCCATGAAGTGCAGCTTGACCTCGAGGTCATTGAAGCCCTTGAGCCAGCGGCCAAACACCTCGCCGGCCCGCAGCTCGTTGAAGTAGCGGCTTTTCATGACCTGCAGCCGCTGAGCGTCTGTGACGAGGGGTATGTAGCTGTAGGCTGGCGGCTTGGCGTCCAACGTGCTGCAGAACGCGCGCACCTCCGCGAGCAGCGCCTGGGCCAGCTCACGGCTGGAAGTCAACGTCGTTGCCATGACGGGCTCATTGTAGAGATTACGGCCGGAACGCCCGGCGACTACCAGCCCCTCTTGCTGTCACGCAGACCTGATAGGCATTCGAGACAGCCCACTCCCCTGGCCGCCAGGCTATTCCGGCCGTAACCCTGGTATATGCTAGCCCCCCATGGCCCTCGTCGATCTCTCCCACCAGATCTACGCTGGTATGCCGCGCATCCATGTCCTGCCAGAGGTGGAGTTCGGGGCGGTGCGGCGCATCGAGCAGGGGCACCCGCTGAACATCTCCGAGCTCAAGCTGGCGACCCACGTCGGCACGCACGTCGATGCTCCCTGGCACTTCGTCCCCGACGGCCGGACCATCGACCAGATTCCGCTTGACGACCTGTGCGGTCCGGCCGTGGTGGTTCCGGTGCAGCGCGGGGCCGGCGAGGCCATCACCGCCGAGGACCTGGAGCGGTCACCGGAGCCGGTGCAGCAAGGCGACATCGTGGTGCTGTGCACCGGCTGGTCGGACAAGTTCCAATCGGAGGAGTACGATCACCATCCATACATCAGTCAGGACGCTGCGCAATGGCTGGTGGACAGGAATGCCAAGATGCTGGCAGTCGACCTGATCACCGTCGACCTGCCGCAGGCCATGCGTCCCAACCCGTTTCCCTACCCTATCCACCACAAGCTGCTGGAGAACGACGTGCTGATTGCCGAAAACCTGACCAATCTGAGGCCGCTGGCCGGCAGGCGGGTGAAGCTGTTCGCCTGGCCGATCTGCATCAAAGGCAGCGACGCCAGCCAGGCGCGCATCGTGGCGGAGGTATAAGCGGTGGCTCTCACGCAGCCGATTTCTGGCATCATCGGCGCGGCTTTGACGCCATTCAACGAGCGAGGCCGTGTGAATTTCGACGCGTTAGCCAACGAGATCGACTTCCTCGTTGATGACGTGGATGCGATCTCGATCGGTGCAGTCGAGGCGGCCGAGTACACCATGCTTCCCGCGACGGAGCGGGTGGATCTGCTGCGGCGCGGCGCAGAGCTGGTGGCGGGCCGCAAGCCTCTGATTCTGGGAATCTCCAGTCCATCGCCCGCTGAGGCACTGCGGCTGGCCGACGTCGCGGCGGCAGCAGGGGCCGACCTGGTCCAGGCGCTGATGCCGCTGCGGCCCTGGGGCGGGCAGCCGACGACCACCGAGCTGGTGGCCTATTTCAGCGCCATCGCCGAGCGCAGCCCCTTGCCGCTGGTGGCCTACCACAACCCCGGCCCGGGAGCCGACCCGCCAATCGAAGCCTATGTTCGGCTGGCGGAGATCGGCCAGGTGCACTATTTCAAGGAAAGCTCGCGCGACATCACCAAGATCACACGGCTGATCGAGGACATCGAGCGGACCGGCAAGGCTCATTACTTCACCACCATGCAGCCGCTGCTGATGACCCTGGTGATGGGCGGCTCCGGCGCCACTATGCCGCCGCCCGGCACACGCCTGGCAGCGCGAGTGGTCCGGGCATTTCGAGCCGGCGACATGCGGGCAGCCATCGAGGCCCAGCGTGTGTTCTCGACCTTCCCCGGCAAGTGGGGCTCTTACGGCCTGCCGCCGGTCATGAAGTGCGCCATGCGGCACCTGGGTGTCGATCTTGGCGTGCCCGCGCCGCCATATGCGCCCGTCAGCCCGGCCGACGATGCCGCCATCGGCGAGCTGATGCGACAAACGGAGCTCGTGCCGGAGGCGGCCGCCGTCCGCTAGCCGCCTTAACCGCGCTGCTTAGCGCTGCGCCCGTGCCAGCCGCCAGGCGGTGTACCAGGAGATGAAATCCGGGCGAGCCCGGCTGCGCATCATCTCATTGCTGAAGCGTTCGAGCCAGAAC
>DATGVV010000046.1:0-6300 GCA_035299885.1 Chloroflexota bacterium
CCAGCCGAGCTTCCAGCTCCTCGATGCGAGCCATCAGCTGCTCCACGTCCTGCTGCTCGGGATCGGGCATGTCGATCCAGTCCAGGTCACTCGCCCGACCGCCGATGCGGCGCCCATTCTGGACGACTACGCGGCCCGGAACTCCGACCACCGTCGAGTTCGGCGGCACATCGCGCAGGACGACGGCGTTGGCGCCGATCTTGGAGCCAGCGCCAACGGTAAAACCGCCGAGCACCTTGGCTCCGGTGCCGATCGAGACGCCGTCCTCAATGGTCGGGTGTCGTTTGCCCGCCTCCTTGCCGGTGCCGCCCAACGTCACGCCCTGCAGGATGGTGACGTCGTTGCCGATCTCGCACGTCTCGCCGATCACCACGCCGGAGCCATGGTCGATGAACAGCCCCGAGCCGATGCGGGCGGCGGGGTGAATCTCAATCTGCGTGATGAGGCGGTTGAACTGCGACAGCGCGCGAGCCAGGATGCGCCTGTCGTGCCGGTGCAGCCAGTGGGCGATGCGGTGCAGCAGCAGCGCGTGGAAGCCCGAATAGGTGAGAATGACCTCGAGCGCTGAGGTGGCCGCGGGGTCGCGCTCGAGCACGGCGTCAAGGTCGCGTTTAATGCTGGCCAGAGCGCGCCAGAATGTGCGGGGCGGGGCTTGCTCGGCCTCGTCGCCGTCTCGGCTGAGAGACGGCAGCTTCAGCTCAGCGGCCACGATCCTCCAATGGGATAACGGTGGCGACGGCGAAGGCGGCGATGCCCTCCTCGCGGCCGGCGAAACCCATGCGATCGGTGGTGGTGGCTTTCACGCTCACTGCCTCTAACTCTAGCCCGAGTGCCGCGGCTAATTCCTGGCGCATACGCGGGATGTAGGCAGCCAGGCGGGGCCGCTCGGCCACGATGGTGGCGTCGACGTTGCCCGAACGCCAGCCAGCCTGATCGAGCAGAGCGCGCGTCCTCCCCAGCAGCACCAGGCTGGAAATGCCCTCCAGGTCGGGATCGCTGCTGGGAAAGTGCTGGCCGACGTCACCCAGCGCGGCCGCGCCCAGGAGCGCGTCGATGACGGCGTGGGTGAGGGCGTCGCCGTCAGAATGGCCGGCCAGCCCTCGCTCGTGCGGCACGTCCACGCCTCCCAACACCAGCGGGCGCCCTGCCGCGAGCTGGTGGGCATCGTAGCCGTGGCCTATTCTGGGAATCGGGAGTCGGGAGTCGGGAGTCGGGGAGCTCATCGCTCGCGTACCTCAACCGCGCCTTCAAACCATTGGGCCGGCGGCGGATCGGTAGGCGGCTTCAGGCTGGGTATGCATGCCCAGGCGACGGGCCAGCGAAGCCTGTCGCGGTCGATGGTCTCCTGGACGAGGCCATCCTCGACGCGCTTGATGGTGTCGAATACTGGCGTCACCAGTACGGCCTTTCCCGAGCCCTGTAGCGCGGCCCGGGTCAGCGCCCGCAGGCTTTCATGGCTCAGGTCGTGGGGACCCCACGTTAGAACGGCAGGTTTCGACGGATCGGCCACTAGCGACTAGCGTCTAGCGACTAGCCGGCGGCTCGCTGCCGTTCTTCGGATGGGCAAAGATCATCCGCCCGGCCACGGTCTGGAGAACCCGCGTGACCACGATGTCCACGCTGCTGTTCATGTGCCGGCGGCCATTCTCGACCACGATCATAGTGCCGTCGTCCAGGTAGCCCACGCCCTGGCCGACCTCCTTGCCCTCCTGGATGATCTCGACCGTCATCTCCTCGCCGGGCAGGACCACCGACTTGACCGCGTTAGCCAGCTCGTTGATGTTGAGCACCTTCACGCCCTGCAGCTCGGCCACGCGGTTGAGATTGAAGTCGTTGGTCAGGATGGCGGCCTGGGTCTTCTTAGCCACTACCACCAGCTTGCCGTCCACATCAGTGGCGCCCTCGGCCTCCACGTCCATGATGCGGATCGGCACCTGCGACTCCTTCTGGAGCTTGTTCAGCATGTCAAGCCCTCGGCGACCGCGATTGCGGCGGAGCGCATCCGACGAGTCGGCGATGTGCTGCAGCTCCTGCAGGACGAACTGCGGGATGACCAGCTCGCCAAAGATGAAGCCAGTCTGGCTGATATCGGCGATGCGGCCATCGATGATCGCGCTGGTGTCCATCAGGATCGACGGCCGAGGCTGCTGATCGCGGTCGCGCTGCCCGGCACGCCCCTCGCGCGGCTCGCGTCTGCGGCTTATGAGCGCCAGCAATTCGTCCTTACGGGCGATGCTCAGCTCCACGAAGATCCAGCCGAGGAGAACGAACACGCCAATGGGCAGCAGCCGCCCGAAGTAGCCCGGCAGCTGCGACAGCGGGCCGTTGGCGATGACGGCGATGATGCCGGCCGCGATCAGCCCGACCAGTCCGGCCACCAGATCGCTGGTGGGCGCCCGGCGCAGCACGCGCCGGCCAGCCACGAACGGTTCGATGGTGACGTGGGGGAAGATCACCGCCCCGATCACCGCGCCCAGGATCGTAGGAATCAGCCGGTAGGCGTTGAGCTCACTGTTCCACAGCGGCGCGTTTAGGTTCCAGGCGGTCCAAAGCGGCGCCGAGAGAGCCCATCCGAGCCAGCCGAGGATGATCGCACCGGCGATCCGGAAATAAAGATAAAGACGCATAGATAAGAACAAGGGGCTGGCGTGCTCACAAACAAAACTCGATGGCCTCCATAAGCGTGCGAACCCCAGCCAATTCTACGTTACCGTTTGCCCCCCCGCCAGCATTGCGAGCAGGCACGACCGCGCGCCGGAAGCCCAGGTTGGCCGCCTCCTTGATGCGCCGCTCGCCGTGGTTCACCGATCGCAGCTCTCCGCCTAAACCGATTTCGCCAAACAGCACCAGGTGTTCCGGCAGGGGCTGGTCGCGCATGCTGGAGGCAATGGCCAGCGCCACCGCCAGGTCGACAGCCGGCTCGCCCAAGCGAAGCCCGCCGACGACGTTGACGTACACGTCGTGGCTGCCTAAGGCCAGCCCAGCCCGCTTGCTGAGCACGGCAATCAGCAGGGCCAGGCGATTGCCGTCGATGCCATTCGCCGAGCGGCGCGGCATGGACAGATAGCTCGGCGCGACCAGCGCCTGCGTCTCAACCAGCAGTGGGCGTGTCCCTTCCATCGTGACGGTCACCGCCGAGCCCGGCGCCTGGGCCGATCGCTCGGCCAGGAAGGCCTGTGAGGCGCTTTCCACTTCGGCCATGCCGGCATCGGTCATCTGCAGGATGCCCACCTCGTCGATCGAGCCGAAGCGGTTCTTGACTGCTCGCAGCACACGATACGTCTGGAAGCGCTCCCCCTCCAGGTACAGCACAGCGTCGACCATGTGCTCCAGGACCCGAGGGCCGGCGATGGCGCCCTCTTTGGTGACGTGGCCCACCAGGAACAGCGGCGTGTCGGTGCGCTTGGCCAGGCCAATCAGCTGCTGTGTGCACTCGCGCAGCTGGCCCACGGTCCCCGGCGCCGAGCCCAGCGCAGGCGTGTAGACAGTCTGAATGGAATCGATCACGGCCATGCCGGGCTTTTCCTGCTCGATGGCGTTCAGGACCTGTTCCACGTCGGTTTCGGCAAGCAGCAACATCTCGGGATTTTGGATGCCTAGGCGTTCGGCCCGAAGTTTGATCTGGCGGGCAGACTCCTCGCCACTGACGTACAGCACCGATCCCAGGCTGGGGCACATGGCGGCGGCCAGCTGCAGCAGCAGGGTGGACTTGCCTATACCAGGGTCGCCGCCGATGAGGTTGACGCTGCCGGGCACCAGCCCGCCCCCCAGCACGCGGCGGATCTCGCTGAGCGGCACATCCAGCCGCTGAATAGCTTCGGGCGCGAGCTCGCTCAGCCGCTGAACGTTGCTCGCCCCGCCCCTTGCCGTGCGCGCTTTCCCATTCTTGGAGGCCGGCTGCCCCAGCGTCTCGACCAGCGAGCCCCACTCCCCGCACTCCGAGCAGCGCCCGGCCCACTTCAGCTCACGGCTGCCGCACTGCTGGCAGACGAAAACTGCCCGCGCCTTCACGCGGGCAGTTTAGAACATCTGATCTAGTCTGCCTAGCTGCTGGTTGCGCCGGCGAGCTCGGGGGCGGGCTCTTCGGGCTTGCGCTCTTCGGGGACCATCACCAGCTCGCCGCCTTCGGAGGCGTCGATGCGGATGCGATCGCCGCGCTTGAAGCGACCCTCCAGCATGCCGTGCGACAGAGCATCCTCGACCATGTCCTGGATGACGCGCCGCAGGGGTCGGGCGCCGAAGTTGACGTCGTAGCCCTTGTCCACCAGCAGCTTCTGGGCGGCCTCGGTAACGTCGATGCTGATCTCCTGCTCCGTCAGCTGCTTCTGGATGCGCTTGATCATCAGATCGGCGATCTGGATGACCTCCTTCTCCGACAGCGCATGGAACACGATAGTGGCATCGATCCGGTTCAGGAACTCCGGCCGGAACGTCTTCTTCATCTCGTCCATGACCTTGTCCTTCATCGCTGCGTAGCGCTCGGCGAAGCTCTTGGCCTGGTCCTGGCGCGACGGCTGGAAGCCCAGCGACACGCCCTTCACGATCTGCTGCGCTCCGACGTTGGAGGTCATGATGATGATCGTGTTGCGGAAGTCCACCGCGCGGCCCTTGGCGTCCGTCAGCCGGCCGTCTTCGAGGATCTGGAGCAAGATGTTGAAGACCTCGGGATGGGCCTTCTCGATCTCGTCCAGCAGCACCACCGAGTAGCTGCGGCGGCGGATGGCTTCCGTGAGCTGGCCGCCCTCTTCGTAGCCGACGTAGCCCGGAGGCGCGCCGACCAATCGAGCGACCGCGTGGCGCTCCATGAACTCGGACATGTCGATCTTGACCAGCGCTTCTTCACTGCCGAACATGAATTCGGCCAGCGCCTTGGCGAGCTCAGTCTTGCCGACACCCGTGGGGCCCAGGAAGATGAAGGAGCCGATCGGCCGCTTGGGATCCTTGACGCCCGCGCGGGAGCGCCGCACGGCGCGCGCGATCGTCTGGACCGCCTCCTCCTGTCCGATGATGCGCTTGTGCAGCTCGTCTTCCATCTGCAGCAGGCGCTCGGATTCCTCTTGAGCAATGCGCTGCACCGGGATGCCGGTCCACATGGCGACGATGCGAGCCACGTCGTCCTCGGTGACCACCGGCTTTTCCTGGCCCTGCTCGCTGTGCCAGCCGGACTCAAGCCGCTCGATTTGCTCGCGCAGCTGAATCTCTTTGTCGCGCAGCTGGGCGGCAGCCTCGTACTGCTGGCCCTGGATGGCCGATTCCTTCTGCTCGACGGCCGTCTCCAGCTCCTTGAGCGTCTGCTTCAGGGTGGATGGCGGCACGGCGCGTTGCATCCGCACGCGCGATGAGGCTTCGTCGATCAGGTCAATGGCCTTATCAGGCAGGAAGCGATCGGTGATGTAGCGGCCGCCCATCTCGGCGGCGGCCTTCAGGGCGTCGTCGCTTATGTCAAGGCGATGGTGCGCTTCGTAGCGCGGCCGGATGCCCTTGAGGATCTCCAGGGTCTCCTCAATCGTGGGCTCTTTCACGTACACCGGCTGGAAGCGCCGCTCCAGCGCGGCGTCGCGCTCGATGTACTTGCGGAACTCGTCCAGCGTGGTGGCGCCGATGCACTGCAGCTCGCCGCGGGCCAACGCCGGCTTGAGGATGTTGGCGGCATCGACAGCGCCTTCCGCGGCGCCGGCGCCAACCAGCGTGTGCAGCTCGTCGATGAACAGGACGCAGTCGCCAGAGGATCGAATCTCCTCGATGACTTTCTTGAGGCGCTCCTCGAACTCGCCGCGGTACTTGGTGCCGGCCACCAGCGAGCCGATGTCGAGCGTCAGCAAGCGCTTGCCGGTCAGCGTCTCCGGCACGTCGCCCTTGACGATCTTGTGCGCCAGCCCCTCGACGATGGCCGTCTTGCCCACGCCCGGCTCACCAATGAGCGCCGGGTTGTTCTTGGTGCGGCGGCTGAGGATCTGAATGACGCGCTCGATCTCCTGCTCGCGGCCGATGACCGGATCGAGCTTGTCGTTGCGAGCCGCGGCCGTAAGGTCCATGCCCAGCTGATCGATGGTCGGCGTACGGCTGTGGCGGCCCTCGCCGTGCGGCGCGCCGCCCGACTGCGAGAGGACTTGGATGGTCTGGGTGCGCACCTTCTCCAGGTTCACGCCCAAGCTCTCGAGCACGCCGGCGGCGATGCCTTCTCCCTCGCGGACCAGGCCCAGCAGCAGGTGCTCGGTGCCTATATAGTGGTGGCCCAGCCGGCGCGCCTCGTCGACGGCCAGCTCGATCACCTTCTTGGCGCGCGGCGTGAGACCAATC
>DATGVV010000047.1:0-4888 GCA_035299885.1 Chloroflexota bacterium
GAAAAAAACTTCTGGACCGACTATGCGCCTGCCGGCGGTGCGGCGTGAGCTGCAGCGCATGCTCGCTCTGTGGACCGGCACCTGCATGTGGTGCGGCCAGCGCCAACGCCATTCCCGCTTGAATTCATCATGAACTTAACGGAGTAGTACTAGGTACCCCTCCCAACCCCCTAGCCTCCCACCGCCCCGCCGGGTTCCCTCTCCCTCGCCCTCTCCCGCCGCGGCGGGAGAGGGGATGCTTTGGATGCTTTGACCCAGAGCGAGCGGCCGCCCTCGACTTCCTCGACCAGACGCCCCTCGACGCGCAGGGCCTCCAGGTGGGCCAGTGTCTCGAACAGCGCCATGCGCTTCTCGAACAGGGCCTCCGGGCGAGGGAAGACCAGGCGCGAGATCTCCCAGGCTGACACGGCGCCGGCGCCAATCGCCTCGAGGCAGCGCTCGCGCCGCGTCTGGTGGTGGGCCAGCAGCTCGGTCACGCGTTCGGCAGGATGGCCGAAGAGATCGCCGTGCGCGGGCAGTGTCTGGTTGACATCGTAGGCAGCCACCTTGCGCATCGAGGCCTCGAAGTCATGCAGCGGGTCGAGCGTGGACTGCGGGTGCTTGCTGACATTGGGAGAGATCTTGGCCAGCAGGTGGTCGCCCGAGAACAGCAGCTTGCGCTGCTGGTCGTAGGCCACGACGTGGCCGGCCGAATGACCAGGCGTCCAAATCAGCTCCCAGCGGGTGTCGCCGAAGGACAGCCGCTCGCCGTCGTTCACCTCAGTGTCGGGGCGGTGGAGCGAGACGTAAGCGCGCCAGTGCAGCGATACTTCGCTGAAGTCCAGCACCTGGTCCTCGGGCGTGCCGTGGCGCGACAGGAAGGCGCGCAGGTCGGCCAGGATGCGGTCCACGTCGACGTAGCGCGACGGCACGATGGCGGCCTCGTCGCGGTGCATGATCAGGTTGCCGCCCGATGCTTCGCGAATCCGTCCGGAAAGGCCGATGTGGTCGGGATGGCTGTGCGTGACCAGGATCTGGCGGATGTGCTTGAACTCGTGGCCCAGGTGCTTCAGATAGCTGCTGAAAGTGTCGAACGCGCCGTCGATGTTCATGCCGCAGTCGACCAGCCCCAGCTCGTCGCCGTCGCGGATGAGATAGACGTTGACCACCGGCAGCCGCGGGAAGGGCAGCGGCATTTCCAGCTGGAAGACGTTGGGCACGACTTCCTGGATGCCGTTCATGGCAGCCACGCGCCGACCACCCGGTTGAATTCGGCGGGGTTGTCCAGCATGACCGTATGGCCGGCATGAGGGACCACGACGAGGCTGGCGTCGGGCAGCATCTGAACCATTTTCTCAGCCACAGCTGCCGGCAGCACGTCGGACTCGCCGCCGCGGACGATGAGCGTGGGGCAGCGCACGGCATCGAGGCACTTCCACAGGTCTGTGCCGGAGCCGGCGTGTCCGAGGAAACGATCGCGCAGCTTCTGGTCGGACTTGAGCTCGTAGGAGCCATCAGGCAGCTGGCGGAAGGCGTGCGCCAGCGAGGCTTGCACCAGCTCCTCCGAGCGGCGCGGATTGGCCAGGCGGATGTAGGCCAACGCCTCTTCGCGATTGGGGAAGGCGCCGCGGACCTGGCTCATCGCGCGGGCCATGCGCTCGCGGCCGCGAGGGTCGCTTTCGGGCCCACGATCGACCAGCACCAGCCGCTCCATCAGCTCCGGCCGGCGCGAGAGCACGATCATGGCGTTGGCCGCGCCCATGGAGAAGCCGATAAGCGTCAGGCGCTGCAGTCCTAGGTCTTCGACGACGGCCAACGTGTCGTCGGCGTTCAGCTGGTCGTCGTACTCGGCGGCGTGGTCGCTGTCGCCATGGCCGCGCGAGTCAAGCGCAAAGACGCGGTAGCGGCCGGCGACTGTTTGGGCAAACGGATCCCAAATGTGGGCCTGGTTGCCGAAGCCGTGCAGCAGCAGCAGTGGGGGGCTGGAGGGGGCGCCCCATTCGAGATAGTGGAAGCGCAGGCCATTGGCCGTAACGAAGCCGTCGCGCGGCTCCATTGCTAGCGTTGGGCCGGCGCGCTGGGGCTGCCGGACTGGCCTGAACCTTCGTCCTTGTCGGGGTACACCACCTCGTCGATTTTCCAGGAGCTGCCGACCTTCAACATGCGATAGACGTTGCGGTCGCGCGTGGACACACTGTTGCCGTCCTGGTCGATCTCCTCCCAGGTCTCCCAAGTTTCGGCCTCCGCTCTGGTGTCGGAATCGACGTTGATCTTGCCCCACTCCAGCTTCAGCAAGCGAATGCCGACCGCGCCTTCCTGCTCCAGCACCTCGTTGGTGCGGGCCATGTAGGCGAAATCGCGGGCGGTGTGGGTGTCCTGCATGAGGCTGGGATCGTGCGCCGCGAAGGCGTCCTCCTGCTCGTGGTTGGACCTTTCGATGACCGACTTGATCTGGGCAACGTCAGTCGATGCCCCACACGCAGCCAGGGCTACGATCGCCCCGAGGAGCAGGGCCATCAGGCGCGCCATGTACGTACCGGCTGCAGTATAGCGGAGCAGGACAAGCGGCGATACGCAGATTTGCCGGCAGCCCGCGAGATTGCCTCTTGACCAACGACGTTCTTCCTCTATAATGATCGCCATACCACGCTAGCAAGATCATTTCTGGGAGGAATTGGTATGTGGACTAAGCCTGGCCTGGCTCGAGCTCTGCGCCAGCAGAGCATGGCGCACCGGCGCCGGAACTTCATCTTCACGCCAGCCCCCCTGCCCCCGCACCTGGAACGGCCGGCCGCGGCCGAGGCCAGCCCCAAGGCCGAGCCCCGCCGGCCGTCCATTCAGACTGAGGTCGTGCTCTCCGACTGAGCCGCTAGCGGCACCGGCTGATCAAACGCCGAGGTACTGGTGCTTGACCTGCTCGTTCTGGCGCAGCTCGTCGGGCGACGACTCGTACACGATGTGGCCCTTGTTGAGCACATAGCAGCGGTCGGCTACTGACAGCCCGAGGGCCAGATTCTGCTCCACCAGCAGGACAGACAGGCCCTCGGCTTTAACCTCCTTGATGATGCGCCCGATCTCCCGCACGATGAGCGGCGCCAGTCCCTCAGACGGCTCGTCCATAAGCATTAGGGCGGGGTTCATGAGCAGCGCGCGGGCGATGGCCAGCATCTGCTGCTCGCCGCCGCTGAGCTGGTCACCCCGGTTCTTCTGGCGCTCCTTCAGGCGTGGGAACACCTGGTAGACCTTGTTCAAGTTCCAGGCCCCGCCTTTGCGGTGAGCGAACAGCAGGTTCTCCTGGACGCTCAGGTCGGGGAAGATGCGGCGGCCCTGCGGCACCAGCCCGATGCCCAGGCCGGCGATGCGATACGGCGGCAGGCCAGTGACGTCCTTGTTCTCGAACACGATGTGGCCGGCGCGCGGCTTGTTGAAGCCGATGATCGAGCGGATGGTGGTGGTTTTGCCGGCGCCGTTGCGCCCGACGAGGCACACCAGCTCACCGGAATTCACATTGAGCGACACGCCTTGCAGGATGTGGCTGTCGCCGTAATAGGTGTGAATGTCCTCTACTTGCAGCATCGCGCCGCTAAGAATACAACGGGCTCAGCTGACGGCCGTGCGCTCTCGCGCGAGCTGCGCGAAGTGATTCAGGGCCTGCGGATCGGCGGTGGCGCCGACGTTGGCCGCTTTTTCCAGCGGCGTGCCTTGGAACAGCTTCTTGACCGGCACTTCCATCTTCTTGCCGCTGAGCGTGCGCGGGATGGCGGGCACGGCGATCACCTCGTCGGGCACGTGCCGCGGCGAAAGCGTGGAGCGGAGCGTGTCCTTGATCCGGGCCTGCAGGGAATCGTCCATAGTCTTTGAGTCCGATAGCACGACGAACAGCGGCATGTAATAGCCGCCGTCCGGCTGCTCGACTCCAATGATGAGGCTGTCCGCGATCTCGGGCAGGTTCTCCACGGCGGCGTAGATCTCGCTCGACCCGAGGCGCACGCCCTGGCGGTTCAGGGTAGAGTCGGATCGGCCCTCGATGACACAACCGCCGCGGCGGTTGATGCGGATCCAGTCGCCATGACGCCACACGCCGGGGTAGACGTCGAAGTAACTGTCGCGGTAGCGCTTGCCGTCGGGGTCGTTCCAGAAGAAGACCGGCATGGAGGGCATGGGCTCGGTGATGACCAGCTCGCCTTGCTGGTCGATAACCGGCCGGCCGCGCTCGTCGAAAGCTTCAACCTTGCAGCCCAATGCCCGGCACTGGATCTCGCCGGCATAGACCGGGAATAGCGGACAGCCGCCCACAAAGGCGCTGACAACATCCGTGCCGCCACTGAGCGAATTCAGCCAGACGTCTGACTTGACGTGCTCGTAGACCCAGGCAAAGCCTTCGACCGGCAGCGGTGAGCCAGTCGAGCCAATCATCCGGACCTTGCTCAGATCGAAATGCTTGCCCGGCTCGATGCCGGCTTTCATGCAGCTGGTGATAAACGCGGCGCTGATACCTAGGGTGGTGATGCCGGCCTGCTCCGCGAACTGCCACAGCACGTCCAGGTTGGGGTAGCCGGGGTTGCCGTCGTAGATGACGGTCGTGGCTCCGAGCAGCAGGCCGCTGATGATCAGGTTCCACATCATCCAACCCGTGGAGGTGTGCCAGAACAGGCGGTCGCCGGGTTTGAGGTCAGTGTGCAGCGCGAGCTTCTTCATGTGCTCGAGCACCACTCCGCCCTGGCCGTGGACCAGGCCTTTGGGCAAGCCGGTGGTGCCGGACGAGTACAGCACCCACAGAGGGTGATCGAAGGGCACCGGCTGGAAGCTGAGCTCCGGCTGGTTCTTGGCGTGAAGCAGCTTGTCCCACGGGACCGCGCCGGGGTGATCAAAGTCAGCAGCCGAGTTGAGGTAGGGTAGGAAGACTACG
>DATGVV010000048.1:0-1728 GCA_035299885.1 Chloroflexota bacterium
GTCTGGCTCACCCGCCCGCAGCAGCACCAGATCTCCGGCGCTGCGGCTCGGCGATCGCGTTGAACGCGTCCGACGTCGTCGCTGCTCGTGCCATGGCGCAATTATATTCCGATATCGGCATGCGTCAAGGTGGAGGAATCAGGCGGGTGTGACCGGAAGTTGTACGGGGGCAGGGACTACCGGGGAGGAGGGGCGGCCGGGTAGCGTAGGCGGATCATAAGAAGAGACCCGCCGGTGTTCGTAGCAACGGCGGGTCGAGGAAGGCCGCATGGATAACAACGACCTCCCGGACGAAATCGTACAACCGCTGCTGCAGTTGGGCAGGGCCCTGATCAGGCATGCACGGACACATCGGGATACCAGCTTGGCCGAGCACGAAGATGGTGTGCTGGCAGCCTGGCGCAGGGTGTCGCCGGCGCTGCTCGAAAGCGTGCTGCAGGTGGCCACCACAGGATTGGAGAACACGGCGCGGCCGCTCGCGTCACGTTGCCCACGCTGTCAGCAGCGCCGCGGAGTGCAGTCGCAACGCAAACGTCAGGTGCAGACGCGCTTGGGGCCGATCCGACTGAAGCGGTGGTGGCATCACTGCTGGACATGCGGCCGTGGCTGGAGCCCGCCCGACCAGGCGCTGGGGCTGGCGCCCTATCAGCAGACGAGCACCGGTCTGGCGCGCTGGCACGCGGCGCTGGGCGCGGTGACCACGTTTCGTGAGGCAGCCAGATTGCTGGATGAGCTGGCTGGCGTCGAGGTGGGCAGCGAGACACTGCGGACGCAAGCCGAACGGATCGGGACCGAACTGGAGGGCCAGCAGCGCCGCGCCATGGCCGAGGTCGAAGCGACGCACGAACCGCCCGGTGCTGAGCATGACCCGGCGCCTGGGATGCTGGTCGTTGAGACCGATGGGGTGATGGTGCGCTATCGCGATCGGCATCTGGACGGGGCGCTGGTCGAAGGCGACTGGCACGAGGTCAAGCTTGGCCTCGCTGGCGGCTGGCTGGATGGGCATCTGCGCCAGCCCAGCTACGTCGCTGCACGTGAGGCGGCACCGGCCTTTGCGCGGCGACTAGGCGCCGAAGCAGCGCGGCGTGGGGCACTGGATGTGCTGGCCTGGCACCCGTGGGACGGTACGCCGGCTGAGTTGCGCGCCGTGGTTGTGCTGGGTGATGGAGCCAAGTGGATCTGGGAGCACGTGGCGACGCTGTTTGGTGGGGAGCGAACCGAAATTGTCGACTGGTACCACGCCAGCGAGCACGTTTGGACGGTGGCTAAAGCGCTGCACGGTGACGACACGCCCGAGACGAAAGCGTGGGCCAAAGCTGGTCTGGACCGTCTCTGGCAATCGGGGCCCAAGCCGCTATTGAACTGGTTCGACGCGACTCAGCCTGACACCACCGCAGCGGCGTCGGTCCTGAAGCGGGAGCACGGCTACTTCAGCACCAATGCGCCGCGCATGCAATACCCGACCCTTCGCCAGCAGCAGTTGCCGATTGGCTCCGGCGCCGTCGAAGCCTCGGCCAAACATCTGGTCCAGCAGCGCATGAAGCGCGCCGGTAGCCGCTGGTCCGACCTCGGCGCGAGAGCCATCCTCGACCTCCGCTGCCACTTACTCAGCGGACGTTCCCTCGACCTCTACGCTTGACTTCCTACAAACTTCGGTCAAACCCGGGTCAGGGGGTGACCGGAAGTTGTGCGGGCGGGGGACTACCGGTGGGTGTGATGGGTAAGAAC
>DATGVV010000049.1:0-2398 GCA_035299885.1 Chloroflexota bacterium
ATCGGCCGCCTGGACCTGGCCTTGCAGGTGCAGTACGCGTCTTGTGGCGGACTCGCGAAAGAGGTCGAGCGCCGCTTCCGCGCCGCCCAGCGCCACTGCCGCCAGAGCCTGGCCCAGCGTTCCCCCCACCGGTTGTCGGAACAGCGCCGGCACGTCCCGCGTGCTGCCTGGCGCCGGGGCGGCCGTGAGATCGAGCACGCGATGTGAAGGCACCAAGGCGCCGTCCATGCTCACCGTCTTGCTGCCGGTAGCGCGCAGTCCGGTCACCTGCCAGCTGGCGTGATCGATGCTCAGGTCCGCGCGTGGCACGAGCATCAGGCCACGCTTGGGCTCGCCGCGCTCCGCGCCATCCCAGCTGCACGCCAGCAGGAACCACTGCGCGTGATCGCAGCCGGAGACGAACTTCCACTGGCCGGTCAGCGTGAATCCGGCCGGAGCGCGGCTGACTTGCGCCGAGGCGGCGATTGACATGCAGACAATGACGTCTGGACCGCCACTCCAGACCTCTTCCTGGGCCGCCTGGTCGAAATGAGCCAGCACCCACGGGTGCTCGGCAAAGATAGCCGCGCACCAGGCGGTGGACATGCACCCGTGAGCGAAGGCGCTGGCCATGGCCAGCACATCCGCTAAGTCGCGCTCGTGGCCGCCCCAGCGCTTCGGCATGAGCATCCGCGGCACGCCCAGCGCGATCAGCGTTGCGACGGTCTCGTCGGGCAGCTTGCCCAGCCGCTCCGCGTCCGCCGCCCTGGCGGCGAACGCCTCAGCGCCGGCCAGCTCGATAGCCTTTGTCATTCCGAGCTGCAGCGAGGAATCCGGCCCGGCGCTACGGATGCCTCACTGCGTTCGGCATGACAACGGGCCTTCTGTCTAAACCTGGCTGCCCTCGGTAACCCCGCTTGTTTCCGCTGCCTCGATGGCGGCTTGGAGCTGGGCGATGAGCGCCTTGCCCGAGGCAAGGTCCATCTCCACCGCTACCCGCGCGCCGGGATCGAGGTTGGGGTTCACGAAATCGAGCAGTAGGGCGTGCTCGGCCTTGCTGTAGGCGGGGTGATCGAAGCCGACGTTGGCCTGCGTCACCGGAAACCAGCCCATCACGCCCTTGCCGGCGCCCTGGATGTGAGCTCGCATCGCGATCATGGTGCACATGGCGGCGCTGCTAGCTCAGGTGCTTCTCGAGAAAGGTGAACACCTTGGCCCAGCCGTCCATCGCCTGCTCCTGCCGGTAAGCCCCGCGATCGTGATAGAAGAACGCGTGGCCGGCGCCGTCGTAGCGGTGGAACTCGTAGTTCTTGCCGTGCTTCTTGAGCTCTTCCTCATGCTGGTTTACCTGCTCCGGCGCGGGCCGCTGGTCGTCGTTGCCAAACAGGCCCAGCAGCGGCGCGTTGAGGTCCTTGGTGTAGTCAATGGGCGCGACCGGCTGCTGCGGCGTGAGCTGCTCCTTGGACTGGATCACGCCGCCACCCCAGCAATCCACGAGGGCGTTGAAGCCCTGCACGCGCGAGGCCGCGAGCACCGAGTGACGGCCGCCCGAGCAGGTGCCCATGATGCCAACCTTGCCGTTGCTCGTGGGCTGCGATTTGAGCCACTTCATGGCGGCCTCGCAATCGGCGATCACGCTCTCATCGGCCACGCCGCCCTCGCCGCGCACCTTGGCGGCCACGTCGTCGGGCGAGCCGTGCCCCATGCGGCAATACAGGTCAGGGCAGATCACGGTGTAGCCGTGGTTCGCCAGACGGCGGGCGAACTCCTGGTACAGCTCATCCCAGCCGGGCAGGTGATGGACAAGGACGACGCCGCCGCGTTTGTCGTTGCCTGTGGGTTGGGCGATGTAGGTATGGATCTGGTCGCCTTTGCCGCCGGGATACGTAGTCAGCTCCGCGGCTATGCCTTGCTTGGCGTCGGTTCGGAATGAGTTCCACATGTCTGTTCCTCCGTTTGTAGATTTTTAGTGGCTGCCGAGCGGTGTGGTGCGCACCGCGACGACGGCGGGCGTGCCGTCGCGCACGGTCCGGACCGCCCGCTCCAGAGCCGGCACCAGGTCTTCGGGCTCGGACACATTTTCCCCGGCGCAGCCCACCGACTCGGCCATCTTAGCGAGATCGGGCGGAGGGTCGATCATACCGCCCTCGAAATCGTGCTCCCGGACGCTGTAGCCCTCCGGGTACTTCTCGGCCACCCGGTTGACGCCGGTGCTGTAGCCCAGGTTCTGGAAGACGACGCTGAGGAAAGGCGCATCGTACTTGGCCGCCGCCCACAGCGAAGCGTAAGGCACGCCATACAGGAAGAAGCCATCGCCGGCGGCGAGGACCACCAGCTTGTCGGGCGCCGCCAGCTTAGCGCCAAGAGCCGCGCCGATGCCCCAGCCGCCCGCCGCGCTGCCCGATTTGAAAGCGCTGTT
>DATGVV010000050.1:0-2846 GCA_035299885.1 Chloroflexota bacterium
CTCGCCTGCAACCGAGGGGCTGAGTCGGAGTAGCTCAATCGCTGCCAGAGGCAATAGGTCATTCGGCGGGTACGTGCGACGATTGGCACCACGACGCGGGAGCTGCGGGCGCTGGCCGATTGGCTGGCGGCGCAGGGCGTGACGCACGTGGCCATGGAGAGCACGGGCGTGTTCTGGCAGCCGGTATACAACGTGTTGAAGGCGCGCGGGCTCACCCTGCTGGTCGTCAATACGCAGCACGTCAAGGCCGTCCCGGGGCGCAAGACCGATGTGAAAGACGCGGCGTGGCTCTGCGACACGACTTGCTGCGGGGCAGTCGCATTCCCGCAGCGCACCAGCGCATTCCGTATCTTCGACGGCTGAGCGCAAGTCCCTGCTGCTGGTTTCGCAGCGCTCACCGAGTGTTCCGGCCGCTGATTGTGGCGCGTGCTTCGTCCTCGACACCCAGCCGCTTGCAGTACGCGAGCGTGGAGCGCAGTGCCCAGACGAGCAGCATCGTGCGCTCATCCGGGGGCCGCGACACCCGCTGATAGGCGCTGTGGAGCTGGCCGAGGCGGCCAGCGCGCACCAGGAAGTACGTCTGCAGCGGTATGTAACGGAAAGAGCGCCGCAGCATCACCGATCTCCTGGCACGGCTTTCTCGGGACCCTAGTATTAGTTTGTGGTGCGAAATGACGGAAACACGGCGCCGGGGCGCCAAGAATCGGCATTTCGCACCGAGCGGCTCCCCGCGGGACGCCCTGGGGCGAGGACTTGGCCGCCGCCCATCACCGCGCTCGGGCTAGCGGTGGCGCCGAGCGCCGCGCCACCGTCTGGGCGATCTTGGCCAGGTTGTGGGCCAGGATACCCCAGCCGACCCAGCGGCTCATCCCGACCTCTCCATGATCGCGGCAGCGGTCCAACTGGAAGCCGCGGCGCAGCACGCTGATCCGCCCTTCGATCCCCGCGCGAAACCGAAAGCCGCGGCGCCACCACCCCGCCCGCTCCTGCCGCTGGCGGTCCGCCGACGGCCTGCCCGTCGCGGGCAACACAATCCGCTGCACGCCGGCCTGCTGCGCCAGCCGCTCGTTCGGCGCCGAGTACACGCCGCGATCGCCCGCCAGCAGCCAAGGCGGGTGCCCGAACCGCTCCTGGTGGCCCGCAAGACTGCCGGCCAGATAGGGCTGATCCTGCCCCGGCTGCTCTAAGATGAGGTACCGGCTGACGATGCCGCCGTCGACCTCGTCCAGCCAGAGCTTGCGGCCGAACTCCACCGCGTGGCCCGGTTTGTGGCGTTGGATGACTTGCGTGTGGGGCTCGAAGAGGCTCAGCAGCTTCTCCGCCGCCGGCACCGCTTCTCCCTGCAGCACGCGGCGGGTCGCCTGCCGGATCGCCTGGTCCACCAGCGGCAGGAAGTGGGTGAACTGTTGTACCAAGCGCTGGGCGGCGGCCTCGGTCTGCGCAGTGAGGACGGCCCGGACCCGCGCGGCCTGACGGCAGCTCTGCTGCGCGATCGCGAGCAGGCGCGTGTAAGCGGCCTGCATCTGCTCGGCGGCCTCTTCGCCTTTGCGCCGGGCCAGCCGATGGACCTGCTGCGCCAACCGCCGCACACTCCGCGTGCGCGTCCGAAACGTCTCGCGGCTCAGGTCGGTCTGCTCCCCGACCACGCGCTTGGCTCGTCGGAGCAGCCGGCTGAGCACGCGCACGCCGTCGCCAAGCAGGCGGCTATCGGTGGGGTGGTGGATCGTCGTCGCGATCACGGTGCTATCCACCCGCAGCTTCCGCCCCCGGGTGACCTTTAAGGAGTAGGCCCGGGCCACCACGCGGTCGTTGAGTCGCTCCAGGGTCGCGGGGCCGATGAGCTGCGCCCAGCGCAGCAGCGTGGTGTCGTCTGGGACCGGCGCCCAGTACAGCCGACAGAATTGGCGCAGCACCAAGCTGTCGCCGACGAAGTGTTCCGTTTGCTCGTAGCTCCACTGGTAGAGGCGCTTGACCACCAGCATCCGCAGGATGACCTCGACCGGCGTGCTGGGCCGCCCGCGGGTCCGGCTCTGGGGCCGGCGCCGGCAGAGGTCGGCCTTGACCCGCTGGAAGAGCTCGTCGTCCTCCAGCAGCCGGTCCAACTCACGCAGTTCCGGCTCGAACTCTATCGCTCGCTTCGGGACTATCTCGAACAGGTTCACGGGCGCGTACCGGTCGACTATCATGGTGCCAGGGCCGCCGGCCGGTGGATCGGGGTGGCACTTGATCCTACCGCCGGGCGGCCCTATTTCGCACCACAAACTAATACTAGTGCTGCGTTCCTCAATATGGCTATGGATAAGGCCGGGCTTCGCGATGGCGCCGTCGAGCCGCTGTCTTGCCGAGATGGCACTGTCACCATGCCGGCCCGTTGTTCACCGCTATTAAGGAACGGAGCACTAGTTCAGCTGACGAACAGGTCTTCCGGCTCGTAGAGCGTGCGAATGAGCCCTTGCTCGTAGCAGTACTGCACCATCATCCGGATCGCCAGCCGATTCGGCCCGAGCCCATATTGATCGGGGAAGAGACCCATCTGGCGAAGCTTGCCAGTCTCCATTCCCATGTGGTCTAGCTCGCTGCCCGCGCGCACCTCATCCTGATAGCGACCGCGCGCCTCGGTGAACGCTCGCATCAGCGCGCCGGGCAGCTCGGGATGGGCCCGCACGACCTCCTCCTTGATGGTCATCACCGTGTTGATCGGGAACACCCCCGTGGCCTGATAGTAGGCCTGGATCTCCCGATACGGGTCATCGAAGAGCTTCTTAGTCGTCTCCGTCGGTGGCGTACCGCCACTGGCCAGGAGGATGGCGTCGATCTCCCCGGTCTTGAGTAGCTGCTCGATGCCT
>DATGVV010000051.1:0-5196 GCA_035299885.1 Chloroflexota bacterium
CATGCCGATGAGGACCTTTCGCTGGTGACCTGGAACCTCGAGGAGGGCCAGGAGAACCAGCTTCACCGGCATGGCGACAACGCCCACACTATCCTGATCCTGGAGGGCAGCGGAGAGTACCTTCGGGGCGAGAGCCAGCCCAGCTTGCCGGTGCTTACGGGTGAGTGTATTGTGGTGCCGCGCGGTCAGCCGCATGGAATCCGCAACACCGGCAAAGGCCGCCTATCCTACCTGGCCGTCACCAACCAGGGAGCGCACGGCTACGTGAAGGAGCGGCTGGCGGGAGGTGGGGAATGAACAGCACGCCGGCCCGTGGCAAGCCACAAGACGGTCAGTAGCCCGGCAAGCGTAAGGCAGGGCGCAACGAGCTCGGCGGCCGTAAAGCCGCCGATGTCCAGCGAGAACCCAACGGCGGCCGGGGCGAGTAGCACGCCAACGTCGGCCACCAGGCGGAAGACAGCCACACCATCGGCCCGCAGTTGGGAGGGCAATACATCGCCGACGAGGCTCAGCGGGAGGGAGTTCATGAAAAAGCCCATCCCGGTGAAGGCGGCAAACAGCAGGAACGAGGGCTCAGTTGAGACGAACAGCGCTGATAGCTGGCAAATGAGCAGCAAGAGGACCCCGGGCACGATCAGGCGGCCTCGTCCGTAATGGTCGCCCGCCCAACCGCCTAGCATCACGGCGCCGATGCTGACGAGGTTGAGGAGTGTGAGACCGAGACCGACGTGCAGCGAGGACATGCCCACGTGCTCGGCCCCAATGAGCGGCAGCAGCGCACCAATCACGGCCTGCCGGCCGAAAAAGATAATGAAGGTCATCACATACGCGCTGAGGAGTACGAATCCGCCACCGCGCAGGCTGTGCCAGCGGGACAACAGCCTGCGCGGTTCTACTACGTCGGCTTGCTGTCCGAGCGCTGTCCTTGCCGAATCGCCATCCGTCCAAGCTGCAGCGCTAATAAGCGCAAGCAAGCCGGACACGATGCCCAAGACGAACGCCGCTCGCCAGCTCATGATCGCCGCGAGCACTCCCACTGCCACCGGCACCAACAGGCCCATCACGGAAAACACAACCTCGCTGAGCGCCATCACCCGGCCGCGCACGCTGCTGTGAGCTCCGCCTACCAGCTATGCCAGGACGGCGCACTGGACCACCGAGGAAGTGGCCCCAAGGAGGAAGCGAGCCGCAGCCACCTGCCACGCCGAAGTTGCGGCCAGTCCCACGATCGACGCCAGTAGTACTCCCCCAAGGCTCGCCAGAAGGGCCACGCGCGGATTGAACCGCTGGACGAGGGCGCCTGCCGGCAGGTCTGTCAGGACGCGGGCAACACCGAAGCTCGCCAGCACCAGCCCAAGCTCGGAGTAACTCAGGGCCAAGCCCTCCCGCAGCAGCGCAATGACGACGAACAGGGCCATGTTCGATATCTGGGCAAACGGCAGCGCCACGATGAGTGCCCACTGTTCCGTGCTGACGCCCCGTCCAGCCTGACCGGCCACAAGCAAGCGCCTCATTGAGTGTGTATGCTGATCAGCTCGTGCGAACCGCAAGCGCTGAACGAAATCTCACTGTACTCGCTTGGTCTTGGTCTCGGAGCGAGGCAGCGTGGAGGGAGCGAGCACTTCCACCGGCAGGGTGAGCATGATGGCCGCCCGAATTCGTTCCTGGACGCGGCTGGCCAGAGGCCCGTAGTCGGCGGCTGGCACCCCCGGGAGTGCCTCGACGCGGACTGCAGCCCCAGAACCGTCGCGGACCAGGATGTACTCTGGTCCCAGGCCGTCGATAGCGCGAACGAGGTTTTCAATCAGGCTCGGATACACGTTCACGCCTTTGATGATCAGCATGTCGTCGACCCGTGATTTGATGCCGCCGGTCACCAACGGGAAAGTCCGGCCGCAGGCGCATGGCTCCCACGACAGGCGCACGTAGTCATTCAACAGAAAGCGAATGGCCGGGACGCCGGTCCGGCCAAGCGCCGTCACACATAGCGAGCCGGCTTCGCCTTCAGGCACGGGCTGGTGCGTCGACGGGTCCAGGATCTCGAGGATCAAGTAGTCCATGGTGGCGTGATCGGAGGGCTCCGGCAGCGCTGCCTGTGCGTCACAGGTGAACAGAATCGGCCCGCTGGTCTCGGTGGCTCCCATGATGTCGTGGACCGTGGCTCCCCACGCGCTCTCGAGCGCCGCCTTGGTGGAGGGCACGCAGGCGCCAGGCTCACCCGCTAAGCTCAGCAGCTCAATGCCCAAGCGCCTAGGATCGAGCCCGCACTGGGCCGCCACCTCCAGCTGCCGCTGAGCGTACGTCGGTGTGGCCCACATGAAGGCTGGAGCTGTCCCTGCCAGGCGCTGCATCAGCGCCAGCCACGCTTGCGTGGGCAGCGGTCCCTTAGGGATCACTTGGCAGCCCATCATCTCCGCGGCGTAGTGGCACAACCAGAAGGCGATAAACGGCGGATAACTGAAGGCGGAGTATCCGCGCCAGCCCGGCCGCACGCCGTGCGCATACAAACACCGGGCATAGAGATACATGCCGTTTTCCCAGTCCTCCTTGGTCTCGACCCAGATGCGCGGAGCGCCGCTCGTGCCCGAGGTTTGCCACAGCTTCATCTGCTCGCCGGGCGGCGCTGTCCAGGCTGTGCCAAAGGGTGGATGCTCGCGCTGGTCCTGGTCGAAGTCTTCCTTGGTGACGATAGGGAAGGCTTGAAGGTCTTCCAACCGCCGAATGTCCTGGGCGTTGACGCCTGCTGCCTTCCAGAGCCGTTGATAGAAAGCGCTCTTCGACTGTGCCAGGGCGGCGACTATTTGGAGACGGCAGAGTTGGATCTCTTCCAGCCGCTCACGCGGCAGCGTCTCGACGCGCGACCAGTGGCGCTCGGAGTGCGGCCGAACGCGGTTGGCTTCTTCGGCCGGGTAATAGCCTACACGCTGTCCGACGAAGTCCTCCGACCAGGCGAAGCGCACCCCCTCGCCGATGTTTGCTGCCATTGTGATGCGCTAGCCCTGCGTGAGCTTCGCAAGCTGGTCCTTAGTCATGCCGACCCATTTGCCCTTGAGCTTGCCAAGCGGCAAGCGCTCGAGTTCCTGCGGGGTGCGGTCCCAAGTGGAAGAGACCTGCTTATAGGTCTCGAGTAATTTCGGAGCGACACCGTTGGCTCCCTTCTCGAGGCGGTAGGTGTACATGTTCTCGATGACGTCATGGGTCTTGTCCAGCGCCACCGGGCCCTTTGGCGTCTCCACTTGGGCGTTGTCCAGCGCTTCCAGGAAGGCTTGCTTGTTCTCGATGGCACCGTTCACTTTCTGGAGGGCCGCGGCCAGGAACTGCGCTCCGGTCCAGCCCTGCACCACATCGGTTGAGACGGGCCGGTCAGGGTATTTGGCGCGGAACGCCTTCAGGAAAGCCTCGTTCTGCGGCCCCGGAATCGCCTCCGTATAGAAGCTGACGCCGACGAAGCCGGTGGTCTTGTCCTTGAGCTGGGCTCCGTTCGGCCCAGAGGTTATCTGGCCGGTGCCGTCGATGAAGGGCCGGCTCTGCTGGCCGGAGTAGTTGCCGTATTGCTGGCCCAGCCGCAGCGCATCGGTGCCCGGCGTGAACACGTAGAGGAAGTCGGCTTTGGGGTCAAGTTGAGCTAGCACTGGGCCGAAATCCGGGGTGCCCAGATCGGGCGTGAGCTCCTGAACGATCGATCCGCCGCGCTGCACGAAGGCGCTGGCAAACGCGTCCAGCGCCTCCAGACCGCCGCCATAGTTGAGGACGATGACAATCGCCTTGCGGTAGCCTTGCTTGTAGGCCCAGTCCGCGGCGGGATCGGTAAGGACGGTCGTCGTTTGCGTCAGGCGAGCCAGGTACGGACTGGCGAACTTGGGATCGGTCGTCAGGGTCTGGGCGCCGCAGTTGCCGCTGACGATCATCGGCACCTGTGCCTGCTTGGCGTAGCCGGCCAGCGCGTAGCATTCCGGCGTGCCGTGCATGCCCATCAGCACCTGGACCTTATCGTTCTCCACCAACTGCTTGGCTTTGGTGAGCGCCGTGTCGGGCTGCGCCTGGCTATCGACGATGACCGGTTCGATCTTGCGGCCGGCCACTGCGCCGCTAATGGACGCCAGATAGAGATTGAAGCCATCCTGGTTGTCCTTGCCCAGCTCTGCGAAAGGCCCTGTCAGCGCCTCGATGAGGCCCACTTTGACCGGGCCGCCGCTGGCTGCCGCGGCCGGGCTTGCCGCCGCCGGCTTGGAGGCCAGCGGCTGTGTGGTGGCCGGCGCACTGCTGAGCGCTGGCGCGCTTGCCGCGACGCTGGCCGGCGCACTGCTAGGCGCCGAGCCACCGCATGCGGCGAGCGCTATCAAGCTGCCGGCGATTACGGCGGCAGACGGTTTCCAGGCCATGAATCCCTCCTACATTGAGCTTCCGATGGCCATTGTCCCCGAGTCATGGTATTCATGCAACAACGTCGACGCCGGTCGCCTACAATGCGGCTGTGGGAAGGACCGAGGAAAGCTACAAGGCCTACATCCGTGAGCTCGTCGGCGAAGGCTGGTGGAAGCCGCTGCCGGAAGTGATCCGCTTTCAAGAGCAGCATCTGTCGCCTGCCGGGGCGCGCATCTTTGCCCTGGAACACTGTGTGTTTGCCAAGTCCTTCCCGCGCTGGTTCGGCAACATCGTGGCCAACTGCCCCGAGCTCGAGGCGCGCCGATACATGATCGAGAACATGTACGTCGAGGAGGTGCTCGATCCCACCATCCAGCGCGGCCATTACGAGAGCCTCGTTGACTTTGCCGTGGCGCTCGGCTGCCAGCGGGAAGAGGTGTACGCGTATCCGGCCAGCATCACAACCACCATGGGCCTCGCCTATTTCGATAACATAGCCCGGACGCTCCCGTGGAAAGAGGCGTTCGCCTCCATTGGCGTGCTCGAGCTCATCAATAACGACGCGTTGGCGGCGCGCTACGGCCAGGTGCCGCTCAACTCCCCGCGCCGCTGGGCGCCGCTCCGGCTGAAAGGTGAGGCCATGTCGCACTGGCAGGCTGCCGAAGTGGCGGATGGCGGCAGTGTGGAGGGCATCGCGGGTCATGGAGAGGAGGCCCTGGAGATACTGGCCCGCTACGCCCGCGATGAAGAGCAGCAAGAAGCCGCCGCCCGTGCGCTGGCCGAAGCGCTGAGGGCATTCAAGTTCCAGTACGACCACATCGGCCTGCGGGC
>DATGVV010000052.1:0-4622 GCA_035299885.1 Chloroflexota bacterium
CGTCGGACAAGCCCTCGTCGGCCAGCCACTCCAGTGCCTCCACGACCGTGAGGTCGGCCTCGTTGCCGGTCGCCACTCCGTAGCTCAGGCCCACACCCGCCCCGTAGGCGCGGTTCGCCAGCGAGCCCATCAGCCCGCCGCTCTGCGACACGATCGCAATGCGCCCAGTCTTGCGCTCGTCCATGTCCTCGCTGGACGTGAACGACAGCGGGATGAAATCAACGAAGTTGAGCGCGCCGATGCTGTTCGGCCCGAGCAGCACCATGCCGGCGCCGCGGGCAATCTCCGCCATTCGTCGCTGCTGCGCCAGTCCGTCCGCGTCGATCTCGGCGAAGCCGGAGCTGATCACGATCGCCGCGCGCACGCCGCGCTCGGCGCAGGCCTCCAGCGCCGGCAGCACGTGCTGGTTGGGTGCCACGATCAGCGCCAGGTCAGGCGTGTCGGGCAGCGCCGCGATGCTCGGATAGCAGGGCAGGCCCGCGACCTCCTCGCGCTGCGGGTTGATCGGGTAGATCGCGCCCGCATAGCGCTGCCGCTGCAGGTTGGCCAGGGGCCGTCCAGCCAGGGACTCCGCCCGGCTCGATGCGCCGACGATGGCGATGCTGCCCGGCTTGAGCAGCGGACTGAGGTCTCTAGCCTTTGGCGACGATGCGGCTCCTGAGCATGCCGATCTGCGGCGATGACACCTCCACCACGTCGCCAACCTTCAGGAAGCGGTCCGGCGGGATGCTGCCATCGGGAGTGCGCCGGCTGGAGTCCATGGCCGTCCCGGCCGCCGTGCCGCCGCTGATGACGTCGCCGGGCAGGAGCGTCAAATCGCGCGAGATGTACTCCATGAACTCCCAGTAGGAGAAGACCATCGTCTTAGTGTTGTACTTCTGCCGCGTCTCGCCACTGATCACCGTCTGCACGTCCACGTTCTCCGGGTCCAGCTCGTCGACCACGATACACGGCCCCATCGACAGGCTGCCGTCGAAGTTCTTGCCGAACGAGAAGGCGGCCGTCGCGGGGCGCTCGTTGCCATCCCGGATGCTCCAGTCGACCAGCAGGGTGATGCCCCAGACGTAGTCCCGGCCCTTGCTGGCCGGGATGTCCTTGCCCGCTTTGCCAAGGACGATTGCTGCCTCGCCTTCGTAGTCGAAGCGCTGCGTCCGGGCCGGGTACATGATCTCGCCGTCCGGCCCAAGCGCGTCGCGATTGACCTTCCAGAAGCCCCACATACCCCGCTTGCGGATTTCCTCGTGGAAGTGCTCCACTGAAACCTCTTCGCCGCGCGACCGCGCCATGCCGGCGCTGTGCTCGGCGTAGTTGCCCCCGGCGCAGGCGATGCGGCTGCCGCGCGGCTTGGGCGCGTGCAGCTTCACCTGGCCGGCTGGGTGGACGATCGTCTCGCCTCGCACACCCAGCTGGTCGCCGGCCTGTTTGAGGACGTAGTCGAGGGCCTTCTGCGCGTGGTCCAGGGCGTGCCGCCCGCCTTCGATCAAGCCGGCCAGGTCAGGCGAGACCAGCGCCGTCGCCACCTCAATGGGTCGCAGCTCATTCTCCCGCTCCCGCAGGTACTTGGCGAAGGCGCCGCTGAGGTCCACCACTTGGTCGCCCTCCAGCGCGCCCACGCGCCGTTCCGCCCCGAAAACAACAACCTTCATGCCTTTGCCTCCCGGTGGTACGGTTGCAGGCCCGGCCGGAAGCGCTTTTCGTCCAGGAACTGCTGCATGCCCGTCTCGCGGCCGCGCTCCGGATCGCGGAAGCGCAGCTGATCGCCCTTAGCTCGCAGATACTCCTCGGCCTGCTCGTAGTCCATGTACCAGCACGTTTTGAGGGCCTCTTTGGCCGCGCGCAGCACGAATGGGTTGAGCTTCTTCAGGTCGGCGGCCAGCTCCATCACCGCGTCGTGCAGCTTGTCCTTGCTCACCACCTCGTTGATCAGGCCGATCTCCCGCGCGCGCTGAGCGTCGAAGTTCTTGCCCGTGAGCGTGTAGTACAGGGCGTCGCGGTAGCTCATCATCAGCGCCAGGTCGCGGCTCACCAGGCCGCCCGGAAAGATGCCCCAGTTCACTTCCGAAAGGCCAAACACCGCGGTGTCGGCGGCGATGGCAAAATCGCAGCCGGCCAGCGGCGTGAACGCGCCGCCGAAGCACCAGCCGTTGACCGCCGCGATGGTTGGCTTGGGGAACATTTTCAGCTTGAAATGCGTCCAGGTGCGAGTGGCCCAGCGGGCCTTCATCGCTGCCGAGGGATCGTTGTCCAGCGCCCGAAAGTACTCGCGTAGGTCCATGCCAGCGCTCCACGAGTCGCCCGCGCCGGTGATCACTAGGACGCGCGTTTCGGAGTCGCTTTCCAGCTCGGTCAGGCAGTCCACCATGTCCGCGTTGAGCTGTGGGTTCATGGCGTTCTTCTTCTCGGGCCGGTTCAGCGTCACCCACGTGACCTGGTCCTCGCGATCGACTTTTATGGTTTGGTACATGGGCCTTAGGATAAGGCGCATGGACTTCGCCCTGTCGGTCGAAGAGAAGGCGCTGGCCGAAGCATTGGCCCAGAACCTGAGCCGCGTCTGCTCGACGGCGCGCATCCGCGCCTGGGAAGCCGAGCAGGTGTCGTTTGATGATGCCTTCCTGTCGGCCGTCGCCAAGGGCGGTTTCCTGGAGGCGGGGCTCGCTTTCGGCGAGTGCCCGTCGTTCGCCGTGCTGGCCCAGCTCGAGGAGGTTGCCGGCCGGTTCCTGGCGCCGCCCATCCTCAGCTGGCTCACCGGCTATGCCGCCTTCCTCCTCGGTGATCACGCACTGGTCCAATGTCTCGCTCCTCTCGTGCCGGGGCGCTCCGAGATCTCGCTCACTGGCGGCCGCATCAGCGGCCACGCTGAGGGGGTTCCCTTCCTCGATCGAGCCGCAGCCGTACTCATTCCTCTCCCGCCGCAGCGGGAGAGGCTAGGTGAGGGAACCCAGGATCCGAGGGTCGCCCTCGTGCCCGTGAAGCTTCAGGCTCCCTCACACCAACCCTCTCCCGTCGCGGCGGGAGAGGGTGTGCAGGCCCAGCTGGTGGCCACCCAAAGCCTGGTTCCCCAGTGGAGCGTCACCTTCGAGGACACGCCCGTCGGCGAGTTGATCCCCGTCCCGAACTACGAGCAGGCCCTCACCCGGCTCCGCACCTGCCTGGCCGCCTGGGCCACCGGCGCCGGCAGCCAGGCCATCGAGCTGGCCTCCGCTTATGCGCGCGAGCGGGTCCAGTTCGACCACCCCATCGGCTCCTATCAATCGGTCCAGAATCGGCTCGTCGACGCCGCCATCCAGGTCGAGCAGGCGCGCATGTTGGTCTACCGCGCCGCCGCACTCGTCGACGCCGGTGATGACGCTGCGGCAGACATGGCGTCGCTGGCGCGGCATCACGCCGGCAAGGCCTTTGTCCAGGCCTCGCGAGCCGGGCTGCTGACCTTTGGCGGCTACGGCTTCACGGTCGACTTCGACATCCAGCTCTATTTCCGCCGCGCCAAAGAGGCGCAGATCAGCTTCGAGCCGCGCGCCCCGTGGGCGCTGGCTCCGGCCTTTCGGTCCTAGCGCGTGGACTTCACCTTCACGCCCGAGCAGGACGCCTTTCGCCACGAGGTGCGCGACTTCTGCGCCCGCGAGGTGACGGCCAAAGGGCGGGACCGGCTGGTCGCGGGCGAGCAGCACGACCAGGAGTTCTACCTGCAGCTGGCCGAGCGGGGGTACATCGGGATGCAGTGGCCGCCGGAGCACGGCGGGCAAGGTCGCAGCCACGTCGACATGTCCATCTTCTACGAGGAGATGTCGTATGCCAACGCGCCGCAGGGCCGCTACACGGGATCGGTAGTGTTCGTAGGCGAGTCGCTGACCGTGTACGGCAGCGAGGAGCAGCGCCGCGATTATCTGCCGCGCATCGCTCGCGGCGAGATCACGTGCTGCTGGTGCCTCAGCGAGCCTGGCGCCGGCTCCGATGCCGCCTCATTGATCACCAAGGCCGAGGAACAGCCAGACGGTAGTTTCCTGCTGAGTGGTCAGAAGATCTTCACCAGCGGGGCCCACCGCGCCGACGTGGGTATGGTGGCGGCGCGCACCAATCCCAACGTCCCCAAGCACAAGGGCATCAGCCTGTTCCTCATCGACATGCACGCGCCCGGCGTCACCGTCCAGCCGCTGTGGACGATCGGCGGCTGGCAGGTGAACCAGGTCTTCTTCGACGACGTGCGGCTGCCCGCCAAGGCGCTGCTCGGCAAAAAAGACGAAGGCTGGCCCAACATCCGCATCACCCTCAACCTGGAGCGCTCCGCGATCGGCAAAGTGGGCCTGCTGATGCGCACGTACGACAGCATCCGCTCGCACGCCGCCGAGCATGGCGCAGCCCCGGCCCTGCTGGAGCGGCTGGTCGACCTGCGCGCGGAGATCGAGGCGCTGCGCTGGCTGTCCTATCGGGTGGCCTGGCTGCAGGACCAGGGCCAGGTCCCGGACGCGCTGGCCTCCATGAGCAAGCTGCGGTCCAGTGAGCTCATGGTGGCCGTCAGCGAGCTGGGCATGGACATCATCGGCGAGCGGGGCGTTGAGCGCGGCCCCGAGGCGCCCATTGGTGGTGAGGCCGAGTTCCTGTACCGCAACACCCCGTTCCATTTG
>DATGVV010000053.1:0-9281 GCA_035299885.1 Chloroflexota bacterium
ACGGCCTTGAGCTCGGGATCGGCCCCCTCCACCATCGGGATGGCGAAGGCCAGGGTCTTTCCGGAGCCGGTCTTGGCCTGGCCAATGAGGTCCTTGCCGGCCAGCAGTGACGGCAAGCACTTGGCCTGGATAGGCGTCGGCTCCGAAATGTGCATCGAACGGAGCGCCGCGCGCGTGGCAGCGCTCAGGGGAAGCGATGGGAATGACAAGATGTGAAAATCCTTTTCGCGGCCGTCTTTCAGTACGGCCGCACTGTTAGATACTGCAGCGCCAGGAGGAGCTGAAGCTCAGCCCGCAACTACGCGGGCCCAAAACTCTCTGGAAGCGTGCTGCGGCAGGTCGGAAGCGCCAATTAGGCGCACGAACCGGCCGAAGCATAGCACGAGCGGCTGCAAGCGAGCGTTAAGATGTGCCTATGGCCACCCAAGACACGATCTTCATCTCTGGCGACTCGCACCTCGAGATTGATTCCAAATACTGGATCGAGCGCGTGCCGGCGAGTCATCGCGACCGCGTGCCGCGCGTGATCAAGCTGCCGGACGGCGGCGACGCCTGGCTGGCCGAGAACTCGCCGCTCACCGAAAACCCGTTCGACCTGTATGGCGGCAAGGGCCGCGAGAACTGGTGGCCCTTTGGCCAGAGCTACGACACCACGGCCGGCACAGGCACAGCCGAGCGACGCCTCCGCGAACAGGACGAGGACGGCATCGCCGCGGAGGTGCTCTTCCCCGGCGTTGTGGCCACGCGCCTGTGGCGGAACATCCGCGACGACGACGCCTACCTGGCCATCGTGCGCGCCTACAACGACTTCCTGGCGGAGGAGTACTGCGCCGTCAATCGCGACCGGCTGATTGGGCTGGGCATGCTCCCCTGGACGGGCACGGACGACATGATCGCCGAGATGGAGCGCTGCGCCCGGATGGGCCTCAAGGGCGTGGTGCTGGGCGTATTCCCCAGCGGCGCGGGCTACCCGACGAAGGAGGACGACCGCTTCTGGGCGGCAGTGGTGGACATGGCCATGCCAATCACGATCCACCAGGAGCTGAAGCGCAGCGGCATCCTGCTGTACTACCCACCGGAAGCCAAGCATCTGCGGGCCCGCCTGGGCGATTACGCCGAGCTGGGTGTCCAGGTTACGAAGTTCGCGCAGACCGGTGCCATCAATGCCATCCAGCTGGCGCTGTCGGGCGTGTTCGACCGCTTCCCTGGCCTGGACATCTTCTTCGCCGAAACGCAAATCGGCTGGCTGCCGTTCTGCATGACCATGGCCGACGTCCGCTACGAGCGGCACAGGCTGTGGACCGAGCGGCTGTTCGAGTGGTGGCAGCCGCCCAAGGAGCTGCCCAGCTACTACCTGGGCCAGCGCTGCTGCTGGGGCTTCCAGTTCGACCGGCTGGGCGTGGAGCTGCGCCACAAGATCAGCGTCGATCACGTGATCTGGGCCACCGATTTCCCGCACCAGGAATCGGACTGGCCGAATTCGATGGGCATCATCGAGCGGAACTTCGCGGGCGTACCGCAGGACGAGCTCCAAAAGATGGTCCGGGACAACGTCGTGCGCTTCTTCAAGCTCGACCTGGCCGCCATCACGGCGAGTTCCTCTCCCGTTGCAATGGGAGAGGTTAGGCCTGCCCTGAGCGAAGTCGAAGGGTGAGGGCATCTCGTGCCTGAGCTCGAGGAGCTGCGCGCCAAAGTCGCGCAGTCTTGCCGCATCCTGGCCATGACGGGCCTGGTGAAGGAGATTACCGGCCACGTCAGCGCTCGTGTGCGGGGCACCGACGAGATGTTCATCCGCTGCCGCGGCGACGACGAGTTTGGACTGCCGTACACCGGGCCGGAGGCCATCCGCCGGCTCAGCTTCGATGGCGAGGGCGAGGGCTTGGGCGAGCACCACGTGCCGCCCATCGAGCTGCCCATCCATGGCGAGATCCTGCGCGCGCGGCCGGATATCGGCTGCGTCGTCCATGCCCATCCGCCGTACACGCTGCTGTGCGGCATGGCTGGCATCGAGCCGCGGCCGGTGTTCGGCGCCTACGATCCCGGCGGGCTGGCCATCTCCCGCCAATTGGCGGTCTACCCGCGCTCGGTGCTCATCAGCTCCAAGCCGCTGGCGGCCGACCTGCTGAAGGCCATGGAGGGCACCAACTTCTGCATCCTGCGCGGCCACGGCATCGTAGTGGCCGGACCCACTGTCGAGGAGGCGACCATCAACGCCATCCGCCTCGAGAACCTGGCCAAGGTGTGCTGGCATCTGTCCCACCACGGACCGCTGCCCGAGATCTCCAAAGAGGACGTCCAGAGCTTCCTCGGCACGCCGACCAACCCACGCGTCGCGCGCGGCACCGAATGGGTGTGGCGCTACTACGCACGCCTAGAGGAAAGCTGGACGCCTAGCGTGATGGACTAAGTACTACCTGCGCCATACTAGTAGTACCATGCGTGAATTACTGACAGTTGTCACCCGGAAGGGCCAGATCACCGTGCCGGCCGAGATCCGTAAGACGCTGGGGCTGCATGTGGGCGATAAGGTGGCCCTCAGCCTGGAAGACAACGAGGTGCGTCTAAAACGGGCTGACAGTGTCGTAGCCCGAACAGCGGGAATATTCAGGACGGCTCAACCGCCCCTCAGCGCTGAACAGCTGCGCGAAGCTGCCGAGATCGCGATTGCAGAGGACAACGCCGCACGAGCCGCGAGGTAGTGGCGGAGGCGTTCCTCGACTCGAACGTCATCTTGCGCCACGTTTTGGGAGACGACCCCGATCAGTCGCCGCGCTGCACAGCATATCTGGGGCGCGTCGAGCGTAAAGACGTTCGCGTACGTACGGCTGACACCGTTGTGTTCGAGGTCGTCTTTACTCTGCAGCGGCAATACCGCCAGAGTAAGGAAGCCATCCGCGACGCCATCCTGCCCTTGCTTGGCTTGCCAGGGATCATCCTGCCGGGCAAACGCCGCCTGTCCAAAGTATTCGAGTTGTATATCGACTACAACATCTCGTTCGCCGATGCGTACCACGCCATACTGATGCAGGAACAAAAGCTCACGGACATCGTCAGCTTCGATCGGGGCTTTGACAGGTTGCCTGCAATCACGCGCATCGAGCCATAGCTAAACCGGCCAGTCGGGCGGGAGATCGGCGCGGAGTTTCTGGTACTCAGGATCGGACGCGTACTGGGCGCGCAGCTCTTGGAGCCTCGCTACCAGCTCGTCGGGCTCCATCTCCAGGACGTTCGAGACCATACCCGTGGTCTCCTCGAAGCCAGCGCCTCAGTTGTTGTGTCAGCCGCGCATGCGGCGCAGCGGGTAGAGGGCGTCCTCCGCGCTCATAAGAGGCATTCTAGCCAGCGCCCTGCACCGTGACGGCTTCACACACGGCTTGTGGCTCAGCTGATGGGCCGGCGGTGATCGTGAGGCGGGCGAAGGCGCGCCAGCCCTCGAGGCGCAGGATGAGAAAGCCGTTCTCCACGACCGTGCCGGGCGGCTCGCGCCAGGCAACCTCGGAGGGCAGGATGGCCTGGCCATCGGGCGGCAGCGACAGCGGCGGTTCGAGGCGCCATTCTGGGCTGCGGAAGCGCCCATGCGGCAGCCAGGCGCTGGTAACCGCGAGCGGATCCACGCCGCGGTTGCGGATGCGCCAGACGATGCGCCAGCGCTCGCCCAATGCCTCAGCCGAAAGCTGCTCCACGAGGAGATCGGGCAGGCTCATGCCGCGGCCCAGCGTTTCGTCCGATAGATCGCCGACGTCATCAGCAGCACGAATACGCCCAGCGCCAGCCAGGCCGGCTGGTAGGCGCCGGCCCGGTCGGCCAGGAGCCCGAACAGAGGCGGCACAACGATCACCGCCATCTGCGAAACGGTCATGCTGATGCCCAGCGCGGTGCCGGCCGCGTGCTGCCCGGCCAGCTCCGAGATGCTGGTGATGTACAGGCCGTTCCAACCGATGGCGCTCATGCCCATGGTGATGACCGGCACGATCACCACCGCCAGCGGGACGCCGGACTGGAGGAAGGCGAGGCCGAACGAAGACAGTCCGCAGAGGACGGCAATGATGGCCATCGCCGGCCGTCGATCGCCGCCGAAGGCGCGATCGCTTAGCCATCCCCAGCCGATACGCGCGCCCACCGCCACCGCTTGAGCCACGGCCAAGAGCGCGCCGCTGCCGACGACCGTCAGCCCCAGCCGCTCGTGGGCGAATACGACTAAGTACAGGCTGAAGGTGAACTGGGCCGAGATCATGCCGACGGCGTAGATGCTGATCAGCCACAAGTGCTTGTTGCGGACGACGCTGCTGAAGCTGACCACGCGTGGTACGCCGGCCTTGCGCGGCTCGACCTCCGGTGGCTCGCGGTAGAGGGCGAAACACAGCACGGCGCCAATCACGGCCAGCGCTCCGGCTACCATCACCGCCGCCCGCCAGCCAAAGGCGAGGGCCAGCGGCGGCAGGGTGAGGCTGCCAATCATGCCGCCCATGGGAATGCCGACCTGGCGGACACCCATGGCGGTGCCTCGCACGTGTTCGCTGAACCAGCCCATCACCAGCTTGCTGCCGGCCGGCGTGTTCACGGACACGCCAACCATCATCAGCGCGATCAGCGTCAGTGTGCCGATGAAGCTGTGGGAGGCCAGCAGGGTGGCGGCGAAAATACCGGCGATCACGCCCGAGGCCAGCAGCATGCGGCGCTCGCCCAAAACGTCGATCAGGCGGCCAATCAGGATCAGCGTGGCGTAGCTGCCCGCGCCGACGGCCAGGTTCAGCAGGCCGATCTGCGCACGATGAGCGAATAGTCACTCTGGATGAACGGCGCCAATGGGGCAATGCCCTGACTCAGGACCGAGACGGTGGTCTGGGCCGCGGTCGTGACGCCCAGGATGACCCACCGGTAGGAGTTGTTGACGAGAACGAGTATCTCATTGCGCCAGCTATTGTTCGGCCATGCCTGAGCTGCCGGAGCTGGAGGCCGTTCGCATTCGGCTGGGACCGCGGCTCGCCGGCCGCACGGTCGAGGCGGTGGAGGTGAACCCGCGCAAGGGCTTCCTGCTGCGCAGCCCCCTGCCCGTGTTCAGCTCGGAGCTGCCGGGCCGGGACGTGGTCAACACCTGGCGCCGCGGCAAGCACTTGATCTTCGACCTGGAGAAGGACGGCGACCGCGGGCACCTGGTCATCAACCCTATGCTGGGCGGCCGCTTCCAGCTGGCGCCGGCGAGATCGAAACGCCAGGCGGCGACCATCTTCTCGCTCCGGCTGGATGTGGGCCAGGGTCCCGCAGACGGCGAATTGCGCTACCTCGATTTCCGCGACATGGGGCGCGTGTACTGGGTGCGCGACCTGGCGAAGGAGGTGCCAGCCTGGTCTGAGCTGGGACCTGAAGCCGATTCGCTGCCTGAGCACGATCCGGAGTGGTTCCAGAAGCGCCTGCGCCGCTATCGGGCGGCCATGAAGGACGTGCTGCGCGACCAGGCATTCCTGGCGGGCATCGGCAACGCCTACTCGGACGAGATCTTGTTCGAGGCAGGCATCCTGCCGCTGCGCCGCCGCTCCAGCTTATCGGCGGAGGACGAGGAGGCCCTGTTCCGGGCCATCACGACCGTGCTCCGCCGCGCCACGGAGGCAATCCTGGCGAATCCGGATTACGAGGAAGCGAAGCAGGACCGCTCCTTCATGGCCGTGCACGGGAAGGGCGGTCAGCCCTGCCCGCGCTGCGGTCACCGGATCAGCCAGATCGGCACCAATCGCGAGCCGATGAACTTCTGCCGCGGCTGCCAGAAGTAGCTACTGAACGACGATCGTGCCCAAGAAGCGGTACTGTGGCACCTGGTTGCCCATGCCATCGATGGCGTAATTCACCTCAGTTGACGAGTGGTAGCTGTAGCTGCCGGCGACCGGGAACATGCGGCTGAACTGCTTGCTCGGATCCAGCCCGCCTGAATCGAACGCATTGGCGTAGCCGGGGTCGCTGACCACGGTGTGCACCTGCTTGCCGCTGTTGGCCCAGGTGATCGTCTGACCCGCCTTGATGACCAGGGTGCCGGGCGTGAAGCCATTGGTGTCGTCGATGCCGACCGTGGTCGTGCCAGTCACGGCTGCCGAGACTGGCGCGCTCGACGGCGCCGGCGCAAGTGCCGACGGCTGGCCGCTGACGATGATCTGGTAGGGCCCGCAGCCAAAATCCGGCGTGTTGTTGCCGCTGAGACAATCGACGGCCGAGGTGTACGTGTAGGTGCCTTGCAGAGCAAAGCCAAAGCTGGCGGCGAGGCCCGGCCCTAGGCCGCCGGTGTCGAACGGCTGCGGATTACCGCCCAACGTGGTGATGGCGTTGTGCGTCCGGCTGTTGTCGTCATTGATGAACGTCACGCTGCCGCCCAGCGCCACCGTAACGGGCGACGGCGTGAAACCGCTCTTGGTGATGTGAACTGTCACGTTCTGAGGCGGACCAGCGAAGACCGGCGTGGGCGTAGGGGTGGGACCAACGTTAAAGGCATTCGGGTTGTAGGCCACATTGGCGTCGGTCACGACCACGATGGCGGTTGTGCCACAGTCGAAGCCTTGAGCCGGATTGCCGCCGGGATTGCCGCAATCTGTCGCGGAGATGTAGGAGTAGGTCCCCGGAACCGTGAAGTTGATCGGGAAGCTCTGGCCGCTGCCGAGACCACCGGTGTCAAAGGACACGGGCCCGAGCTTTGAGCTCGCGGTGTGGACCTTGGAGCCTGAATTGGTCCAGGTGATCGTGCCGTTGACCGGAATAGAGATGCTCGGCGGGTTAAAGCCCGAGTCCGAGATCGTGACCGTGGCATCCGCGGCGTGGGCCAGCGACATGCCCGACATCATGAGTGGCATCGCCAGGGCCATGCCCACGGCGACACGTAACAACTTGCGCATCGGACATAAAGGTACCGGCCCGTGCGCCGTGGAAGCTACTTTCTAGCGAGAAAGTACTTACTAGCTGGTGGGGACGGGGTTCGCGACCACCTCTTCGAGCGAGTTGGCGCGCCGCCAGAACTCCGGTGGGCGACTCGTGCCGTTCCAGCCGATCTGCTCCATGTCGGCGTACACCTCCAGCTGATAGCCGTCCGGATCGAGAAACTCCACGCCCGGGTTCGAGCCCGGCCCGCGCCGCCCTTCGTAGGTGATGGTGATGCCTTTGGACTTCAGGAAATCGCGAATGCGGAACAGGTCGTCCACGCTGCCCACTTCCATGGCGAAATGGTGTAGGCCCAGCTCCTTGCGATCGTTCGGGTTGGGCAGCTTGGCATCCGGCTCGGCCGCCACGAGCGCCACTGTGTGGTGGTCCGTGGCATTCCGCAGGAAGACCATGCCATGCTCGTTCCGGTCCGACTCTTTGAAGCCCACGATCTCGGTCCAGAACTTGACCGATCGCTCGACGTCGCTCACACGGTAGACGACGTGGCCTATCTTCTTGACCTTAATTGGCGTTTGGGTCTGTTTGGCCTCAGCGGCCTTCGTCTGCTCGCGAACTTCGATCATGCTTGTTCCTCCACGCGGATTCTACTGTCCGAATCGTGCAACGACCAGCTTGTCAGTGCCTGACTCGGCGCCCCAGACCTCGCCGAAACGCCCCGCCAATTGCCGCACCTCCGCGCGCTCGGTGGGGAAGGGGAACGAGCCGAAGACGCCGCGGGAGGGCTCATAGCGCAGCAGCTCGTTGGAGCGCCATTCGCTAACCCACACATCGTCGCGCTCGTCAACGTACACCGCGTAGGGCATGGCCTTTAGGTCAGGCGGGCCGATGATGAATTCCTGCCAGGCGCCGTTGGCGGGGTCATACACCGCCAGCTTGCCGCCGTCCCATTCGCTGACCCACACCCGGCCGCGCGAATCGGCCCACACGCGCCTTGCGCCTTGCTTGGCGGTGGCCGGCTCGAGAATCGTCGCTTTGCTGCTATCCGGATCGATGCGGCCAACATAGCTGCCGGCCAGCGACGCGAAGTACAGGCCGCCATCCTTGGTCGTGGTCATGCCGTAGGGACCACGGCCTCGTGGCGCATCGAACACGTCGATCTTGCCGCTGCCCGGCTCGAGGCGACCATAGATGCCGTTCTGGCCCGTGAACCACAGACGGCCCTGCTTGTTGAATGTGGCCGTGTTGAGATCGGCGCGCCCCTGGCCCGCGGGAAGCGGGAAACGGCGAACCTCCTCAGTTGCCGGATCGACGCGGACGATGGCGTTCAGGCCACCATCGGTGATCCACAGGGCCCGATCCGGACCGACGATGATCCCATGAGGTGCGGACCCCTGGCCAAGCTTGATCTGCTTAGCCTGTCCGGTCCCCGGATCGAGCCGGCCCACCTCACCGCTGACCTGCGCGGTGTACCACACCATGCCATCGGCCGTCGGCGCGACGTCGTGGGGGTGCTCGCCCTTGGGAACGGGGTATTCGTGAAACTTCGGCGCGGGCGTGACCGGTCCTGGTGGCGGCGGCGCGGGCGTCGGAATGCCAGCAGTCGCCGGCGAGGCCGCCGGCGGGCTGGGTACAGGCTTTCCTGTGGCAAAGCCCGGCGCGGGTGCGGCACTCACGACAGCTTCGCTGTTCCCGCCCGCCCTCCCCTCGGCTCCGCCGGGGGAGCGCTGCGCGGCGCTCTGGCTGCTGCATGCTGCGAGGAGAAGCAGCAGCAACAACAGCTGTGACTTCATGGCCTCAGGTCTACCTGCTCGAAATGTTCCACGGTCGGAAACGGATCGTAGAAATGGTGTAACAGCTCGCGCCAGCGCTGGTATTCGGGAGACTGTCGGAAGCCGACTGTATGGTCCTCGAGAGAACGCCAGCGGGCGAGCAGCAGGTAGCGGCCCTCGGTCTCCAGGCAGCGCTGCAGCTCATGGCCGACATAACCTGGCAAGGCCGCAATGATCGGCGAAGCCTCGCGGAACGCGGATTCGAAGTCGGCGGCCTGGCGGGGCCGCACGTTAAGCACCGCAGCCTCCAGAATCACGTCTTCTTCGCTAGGATGTCCTGGAGCTCCTTCTGGGTTTGGGCGAAGTCGCCCACGGCGTTCAGCCATTGCGGCGAGTCCACGGCGATCTTGCCGCCGGAGCTGCGCACCTTGGCCACCGCTGGCCCATGCCGAGACTCGGGAAAGGTGTACATGTCGGCGTTCCAGACTCGCAGCAGCAGGGCCTGACCCTCCGCCGAATCGATGAATGCAGACAGCAGTGTGGCGGCGTTGGGTGTGCTGGAGTTCACCGGCACGGCGGCGTAAAAGCTGTGCACCGTGGTGAGATCGTCCAGCACGACCTGATCGATGGGCGCACCCTTCTTCTGATAATCGA
>DATGVV010000054.1:0-5126 GCA_035299885.1 Chloroflexota bacterium
ACGCCCAGCAGCCGTTTGGTGTCCACCTGGCAGTAGTCGATCAGCCAATCGTTGAAGATGCGGAAGCAGGCCTCCTGCAGCTTGGCGTCGTCCAGCCCGAATAGGCGCAGCCCCAGCGTGGGGTACAGCACCTCAGCGCTCACGCCGTCAACTTCCATCTCCTCGATGCGGGCCTTCGGGTCGTGCCCGCCGGGCCGGCCCTGGAAGCCCTGGTCCACATCGCGCTTCTCGAATATCGGCACCTGGTCCCGCAGGGAGACCGGCAGGCGTTCCGTCCAGAGATCAACCGGCTCCATCACGTGCGAGTCGGCCGAGATGATGATGTCGTTGTTCATGCCCGAATTCTACGCCTCATTGTTTTGGCAGCTGGGCGATGAAGCGTGTGTCGACGAACTGTTCCGGCTTGGCGGTCTTGGCCGCTGGCACGCTCTCGGCCAGAAAGTCGATCATGCTCTTGATGCCTTCCATGGTCGGCTGCAGCGAGGTTTCCCACGGCGCCGTCGTTTTCAAGAAGTCATAGGTGTGGTCGAGGATGCTCGGGTCGGACTCCTTGGTGAACTGCTGGATAGCTTTCTTGGCCAGCTCCGGTTGGACGTTGTACGTGGTGATGGCGTCGCGATAGGCCAGCAGCAGCCCTGGCAGGACCGGCGCGAGCTCGCCGAGGCGCGACTTGGACACGATGAGGCCGACGTTCTGGTAGGCGAACTTGGCCAGGTCAACGAGCCTGCGATAGCCCTTGGCCTCCGCCTGAAAGACCGCTGGGTGGCCCAGGATAGCGCCCTGCGCCTGGCCGGTGACCAGTGCGGGGAAGGCAGCGTCCGAGCCAAGGGGCAGCAGGCTGACGTCGCTCTTCTTGAGACCAAGCTCAGAGAGCGCCACGCCTACGGCGTAGTCGGCTGGCGTGCCAGCTTTGTCCGAGGCTACGACCTTGCCCTTCAGCTCGGCGCCATTGTGGATCTCGGGCAGGCTGTAAAAGGCAAAAGTGGGATGGTTGAGGCCCGAGGCGATGAACACCAGGTCGGCTTGTCCGTTGAGATCAGCCGTGATCACTGGCGCGGCGGACAGTTGCAGTACGTCGACGTCCTTGGCAAGGAGCGCCGGAATCGCCGCGGCCGAGTTTACGCCGGTCAGCTTGACATTCACTCCGCGCTTGGCGAAGCCTTGGCTGGAATCCGCCACCCACAGCAGCGCCATGGTCGCCACCGGCGCCCCAAAAGCGACCTTCAGACTGGAACCAGTCGCAGCGCTAGCCACGGCGACAGGCTTGGCCGAGGCCGCCGTGTTGGTCTTGGGCTCTCCTGTCGCGGCGGGAGAGGCCTGGCTGAGGGAACCAGGGGCGCTGCCTGGCGGAGCGCCGCTTCCGCATGCCTGCAGCACACCTGAAAGTGCAACTACGGCGCCCAGCCGAAGAAATTCCCGCCTGGTTGGCTGCATCTATTCCGCCTCCCTGTTTGCTGGCCCGGCATAATAGCACCGCGCGTGAAGTTCGGACTGTTCTTCCTATCGACCTATTTCGCCGACGTGTACGGCAGCGTGGGCAACCACATGCGCCGCCTGGTGGATTTCGCCGTTCTGGGTGAGGAGCTGGGCTTCGACGCCGTGTGGGCCAACGAGCACCACTTCCATCCTTATGGAGGCCACATTCCCTCGGTGCCGCTGTTCCTGGCCGCCGTGGCCGAGCGCACGAGCCGAATACGCCTCGGCAGCTCGGTCATCGTGCTGCCGCTGCACAATCCGGTTGAGATCGCCGAGCAGGTGGCCATGGTCGACCTCTTGTCCGAAGGACGCGTCGAGATCTGCGCGGGGCGCGGCAACGTGCCGTTCGACTTCGACGTGTTCGGCATCCCGCGCGAAGAAGGCCAGTCCCGCACCCTGGAGGGGCTGGAGGTGCTGCGCAAGGCCTGGATGGGCCAGCCCTTCAGCCATGACGGCGCTCATTTCCACTTCGAGAACCTGCAGGTCTGGCCCAAGCCGCAGCAGGAGCCGCATCCGCCGCTGTGGTTCCCTTGCTCGAACAATCCCGACAGCTTCGCTTACGCCGGCCAGCACGGTTACCGCTTGCTCACGGTTGCCCAGCACCGCCCGGTGGACGAGCTGGGCGACCGCATAGACGTCTATCTGCGTGCCTTGGATCAGGCCGGACACGATCGCGCCACTGCAGAGGTGGCGACGCACTATCAGGTGTTCGTACATGAGGATGGGGCGGTGGCACGAGACGTCTGTACGCAGGCACGCGAGCGCTACGCAGCTTTGGGCGCGTCGGCGCGCCTCCAGGCGGCCGCTGCCACAGCCGGCATCCCCATCGAGACGATCATCGAGCAGGGCCGCATCATCTGCGGCACGCCGGACGAGTGCATTCAGCAGCTTCGGCATGCGCAGGACGTGCTTGGCCTCAGCGCCGTCGACCTCAACATGCTGTTCGGCGGCCTACCATACGAGCTGGCCGAGCGCTCCACGCGCCTGTTCGCCGCCGAAGTGATGCCGACGCTGCGCGATCGCAAGCCCGCCTGGCGCGCCGCGCTTGACAGCGCTCCCACGCCGATGGTTTGATTCGGGAGGCGAGGAGGCAGCGGATGAGTCACGCGGAACAGGCGGTATACGGTGGGCACGGCACCGTGAACGCCCCCGGCACGGCGGTCGACGGCTTCAGCCACATCGTGCTGGAGGTCAAGGACCTGGAACGCTCGGAGCAGTTTTATCAGGAGGTCATCGGCCTCGATCTCATGGGCCGTGATCTCATTGCCGAGCCGCGGCCTCACTCGCTGCTGCGCCTCAACACCGGGCAGCTCATCGTCCTCACCCAGGTAGCGGAGCCGGTGCCGATCCGGCCCAACACGTCATCCATCCATCACGCGCTGCTGCTGACCATCGATCAGTACAGCCAGGCACAGGAGCGGTTCAAAGCGCACGGCTATGACATCGGCGACACTCGCGAGCAGTTCCGCGCCAAAGGCGAGTACTCCATGGACATCTGGGACCCGGACGGCCACCGCTGGCAGCTGCAGGCGTTCGGCGAGGAGCAACACATGCTCATCAAGCCCGACGCCGGCGTGGTCGACTGCGGCCCGGCAGATGACTTCGAGGTCGGCTCGGTGACCACCTTCCGTGAGGGCAACTTCTTCCTGGTCCGCCGCCCTGAGGGTTTCCTGGCGCTGTCTCGCTGGTGCCGCCATGCCAATGGCCTGCTCAGCTACCAGCGCGAGCACTGGCGCTTCTACTGCGCCTTCCATGGCGCCACCTACAACCTGGAAGGTGACCACACCGGCCACCTGGCGAACATTCCCGCGCTGCGCCTCAACCCAGTGACCATCGGCGATCGTGGGCACGTCCTGGTCGACACCGACGTGGTGCACGAGCGTGAAGATGGAACACCGCCGTGCTACACCGCGACATGCGGGCTGGCGGCGAGCGCAAGCTGAGGAGGAACGGACATATGGCTCACGTCGAAAGCATCAGCCACAGCGGCATTAACGTGGCGGACCTGAAGGACGCCGAGGAGTTCTACGCCGATATTCTCGGCGCGGGCATTACCAATCGGGTGAACTTCAACACCGACGACGCCCGCCGCGGGCGATCGGTGCATACGTCGGTCAAGATGGCCGACTGGCTGTTCGCGCTGGCGTTGCCTCGGGGCGAGATGCCGATGCCCGCGGCGGATGCCCTGCGCGGGACAAACGGCTTTCGCCACGGCTTCCACGTCAGCCGTGAGAGGTTTGGCCAGGTGATCGCGCGCCTGCGCGCGCGCACTGTGCCGTTCGACGGCCCAGTCTCGCATCCGGAGAAGGGCCCGCTGGGGGAGTCGGTGTACTTCAAGGATCCCGGCGGCAATTTCATCGAGGTCTGCTGGCGGCGCGACCAGGTCACGGTCACGGACGGGCTCGACAACGGCTAGTGCCGGCGCTGGTCGACGTTCGCACCCCTCCGCCGAAAGCACCGGCCGGACTTATCGTGGGCTATGCCGGGCTACTGCTCGAGGTTGCGGACGCTGAGCGGTCGGCCCGCTTCTACGGGGACGTCCTTGGCCTGAAAGGCGACGGCGAGACGGCCGAGGGCGCGCGATTCCGTATCGGCACCTCTGTCGTGACGCTGTGCCAGCGCGCGCAGCCTAAGGTGCTGCCCGAGAGCGGCGCGCATCTCGCCTTCCGATTGCCAGCGGCTGAGCTCGATAACGGCCTAGGCCGCCTAGCCAAAGCCGGCGTGGACGTCCACGACTATCGTGAGGACCGGCTGGTCGAACGCGACCACAATCGCTACTTTGCCGATCCCGACGGCAACCGGCTGCAGCTCGTCGCGGGCCATAGCGCCGGCATCGACCACGCGGCCATCGAGACGCATGACCTGGAGTGGTCCGAGAGTTTCTACACCCACGTCCTTGGTGGGGCAGTCGAGACGCGCGTGGGCTGGCGAATGGAGGATTACGCCAAAGCCAAAGCCTGGGGTGAGGGCAGTGAAGCCTGTGCGCCCGGCACCCGCCGCTGGGACAAGCTGTACAGCGCCACCATCGATCCCGACCGCCACGTCGCCCGTCCGAACGCGCACATCTTTGTCACCCTTGGGCCGGACACGGTGGTTGGCGTGTACTTGGCTACCGAGCATCGCCAGGAGCCACCGCCGGACCAGTTCGTCGGCACCCCTCGAATATGCCTGCGCACGTCGCGCCTCGCTGAGCTGGAGGAGCGGCTGCGCGACATCCGGCTGCGCTGTTTGCAGGACTCACCCCAAACCGGTGGCCCGTTCGAGCGCCGCGGATCAGCCTTATTTGCCCGCGATCCCGGCGGAAATTTCCTCGAGTTGACGACCGAATGACGACACGACGGCAGTTCCTCACCGCCGTCTCCGGCGCTGCTGCGCTGGCGCTCCTAGCTGCCTGCGGCCAAGCTGCACAACCCAGCACGCCCGCATCAGTGGCCGCATCCGCGGCAGCGCCATCCACGGTGCCAGCCGGCCCGGATCCACGACAGCCGGTCATGCCCAAGCTGACCGCCCTGGAGCAGGAGCTGGCGCTGCCGCAGTCGGTGCTCGACGCCGCGCGTAAGGAGGGCAAGCTGTCGTGGGTGACGTCCATCGACGATGTCCCGGCGAAAACCGTCATGGAGGTTTTCCGCAAGCGCTATCCGGACATTGAG
>DATGVV010000055.1:0-4838 GCA_035299885.1 Chloroflexota bacterium
CTAATTTCTTCCTCTAAGACTGACAGTATTTCGGCGCTGGCCATCGGTTCGGGCGGTCGTTGATTGGTGTCACGGCGCTGTTGGGGTTGAGGGTACTATTCGGGGTCGAAGGCAAATTGCATGTTTGTGCCGGGGAGCAGCGCTGGTTGGTTGAGCCCGTTCGGCATGCCATCGTTGTACTGGTTGTAGAAGGGTGACTGCTGGGCGGCGGTGGCCAGATCCGAGGGCACGTTGCTGCCGGTGATGAGTGCCTTAAAGTAATCAGCCAACAGCACGGCTTGCGTGATTTTCGCCGTGGCGTCATACATCATGATCCCGCGCTGAAACCGCAAGTAGATGAAGTTCCCATTGTTGGGATCGGTCGCCGGATGACTGATCACCGCGCCCCAGATCTCAAGATCAAGGCCTGGTAGTAAGGAGAGGTTTGGCGTGCCGGAGGGAAACGCCTGGGCAACGGTGACGGTGTTGTTAAACGTGGCCAGGAAGTTCACAGGCTTCCCGTTGAAGCTGTCGGGAACGTTCTGCTGGATGAAGCGAAGAATGTCGGCGGCATAGGAGGGTGAGCCGGGCTGGGGCGCCGAACTGACCAGCGCCGGATCGGCCGCTGGTAATGTCGACCCGTTTACGGCGGTGTACGGAAACAGTCCCGGATCGAATAGGTTCAAGAGGCGCGGACTTCCATCCGGACCCAGCTGCATGACCCGGCGCTGGAAGAACTGTGTTTGAAAGCCCTGCAACTGAAACTCGCGTGAGGTCGGATAACCAAATGTGTTGAGGCCGCCTCGGCTATTGAAATAGCTCCAAAACGCGTCGTCGTCCACCCGAAAGCCAGTTTGAGCGAAGTAGCGAGAGTCCTGTGGGGTGGCTGGATTGGGAGTAGCGGTCGCGTTTGGCGTGGGGCTGCCGCTGGGTGTGGCAGTGGGAGTATCCGTTCCGATCGGGGTGTTAGTTGGGATAGGCGTATCGGTCGGTTGAGCCGTGAGGAGGGCGGCGGCCGTCGCTGTGTTTTGGGCCACAAACGTGGCGATAATGGCGGTCGCCGTGGCGGTCTGCTGCTCACTGGTCAGGGAAGCGGCTGAAGTGGGCGTCGGCGATCCTGTGGTGGGCGTTGCGGTCGCCGCGGGCGTGTTGGTCGGCGTAGATGTGGTAGACCGGGTAACTGTGGCAGTCAACGTAGGGGTAGTTGTACGCGTACTCGTCGCCGTACGTGTAGCGGTGGAGGTGGACTCAGGGGTCCCAGAATCGGCGATGATGACGTCGCTTTGCCGGGGAAGGACGAACGAAAACACAGCTAGCGCCATAGCGCCAGCCGTCGCTGCTGTTAGGAGCCTCGGACCGGCCATGAGAGTCTCTGTGGCCCAACTTAGTCTCCCTGGGAGAGTGCCCACAAGGGCCGATTCACCTACTGCCGAGCACGTCCACCAGCAGCGCCTAGGCTAAAGAGCTCAGTCGTTCGCCTCGTGTGGCTCCCCAAGGATGTGGCACTAATTGTGCCGAAATATCCTTGGTGCAGCAGCCTGGAGTTCGTGGTAATCATCACCGCGCCCATTCCCATTGTTGGTGGCTAGGGAAGAAACGTCGACGTTCTCCAGAAAATCGACTGGTCGTGACCGCTGCTGGCCGCTACTTGTTACGCGGGGCGCCTCATCTGATAACCTCAGCGCATCTCGAAGAGACACGGAGGAAGGTCATGCCGTACTACATGTATCAGGGCTCCTACACATCGGAGACGTGGGCGCGGCTAAGCAAGACGCCGGAGAATCGTGAGGCCATTGTTCGAGAGATAGTCGAGAAGAACGGCGGCAAACTCCACAGCCTTTTTTTCACCTTTGGCGCGGACGACTTTGTGGCCATCGCCGAACTGTCGGACAACACCAACGCCGCGGCCCTGGCGGTCGCCGTCGCGGGCACAGGCGGCTACAGAAACTTTCGAACCACCCCGTTATTGACGGCTCAGGAAGGGATGGAGGCGATGCGCCAGTCCGGGCAGACAGGATTCCGCCCGGCGGGCAGTGGGCGCTGAGACTAGCAACCATCCGGCCTTTGGCGGCCGTGGGGTCCTCTGGTTCCCAGACCTAGTCTGTATTTGCGCTCGCGCGTTGCGATAGCGGTAAGATTCTGCCCTCGCCGGAGTCAGCCCACCTGGATTGCGCGGTCTCCTACATCGCGGGTGTACTAACTGTCGATGAGGCCGCAGTGGCCTCCGGCTGACGACTACAACGTGATGACCGCTGAACGGGCACCCGTGGGGTTAGCCTTGTGGTGATGGTGAAGGACTCGGCACAGGTGCCGACCCCAATTCCCAGCGAGCGCCGCATGCACAAGAACATAGGCGAGCTCTATCGGTGGCACTTCCGCGATCGGCGCCGTGAACGACTGTTTGTTGCCTCGCTGAGCTTCTTGGTGACCTTCGCCATCGTTCGAGCGATCACCTATTCGATCCGAGCAGGCTTTGGCCCGTTCCGCAATATCGAAAGTTCGAATGGCGAGCACGTGCATCACCTGGTGTGGGGTGTCCTGCTGTTGTTAATAGTCGGCTACCTTTGGCTGCTCCAGGAAGGCACCGGGCTAGCGAACACTTCGACCACCGCTTCAAACCTGACAGCATTGTTCTTTGGAATCGGCTCGGCGTTGACGCTCGACGAGTTTGCTTTGTGGTTCCATTTCGTGGACGTGTATTGGGAGCGCGAGGGCCGGCAAAGCGTCGATGCTGTGATCCTCTTCGGGACGCTGTTGTGGGTCGCGGCGGCCGGTGCGCCGTTCTTGCATGGGCTTGCAACCCACCTGCCGCGCTGGATCAAACGGTCAGGAGAAGAGAAATGATTTCTGCAGCACCAGGACGAGAGCGGTCCGATGGCTAACCGTCATCAAGAAGCACTCGCGGCAGCGCGTGAACATCCCGAAGTCAAGTCGCCTGTTCAAGTCCACAAAGAACACCTGTCGTTCAACGACAAGCTCGGCCTCAAAATTACCAGCATCGTGGGCACAATGGGAGCAGCCTATGCTTTCGTAGCGCTCGCTCTCATCTCACTCCCCGCCGCGATTCACTCGCACGATCCAATTGTCATCGTGGCCTGGATCGCACAAACGTTTTTGCAACTCGTTCTGCTTCCCGTGATCATCGTCGGACAGAATCTTCAGTCTCGACAGGCGGAGATCAAAGCTGAGACCGATCATCTACTGCTGACCTCTTTGCACACGATGCAAAAGGAGCAAATGACGTCACACGCGTTCGAAAACGACGCGCTCAAAAAGCTGCTGGCGCGTAACGAGGACGGCACCTAAGACTGATTGGGTGCGGATCGCCCCGGGTGATCACGAGTATGACCATCGACTGGCAAGTTTGCACAATGTTCGGTGGCCAGGTTATGGCAAAACGCCCGATGTGCAGCTGAGATTGGGCACTTAGCATAGAGGCGAACGCCGGGGACAGCGTTTGAGTCCCTATGCCCCGGCGTTCGCGACTTCTATGCAGGAGGCAGTCTACAGTGCCATTCCCGAACGATCCATCCCCTACTCCTGGCGGCTCGAGTCCACCGGACCTCAGCCGGCGCAAGTTCCTCCGATTCGCGAGCGGCGCAGCGGCGCTCACCGCCATCGGTGGCATCCTGGCGGCTTGTGGCGGTGCCGCGGCTCCGGCCGTGAGCTCAGCCCCAGCTTCAGCAGCAGCCAAAGCTTCGGTCGCGGCATCCGCGGCAGCTTCGCCCGCGGCGTCGGCGGCAGCCAAGGCTTCGGTCGCGGCATCCGCGGCGGCGTCACCGGCAGCCTCGGCCGCTGCTGGCGGGGCCATCAAGGTCGGCGTGCTCAACTCCCTCAGCGGCACCATGGCCATCAGTGAGGTGGCGGTCAAGAACGCCACGCTCATGGCCATCGACGAGATCAACAAGGCAGGCGGCGTGATGGGCAAACAGCTCACGCCGGTGGTGCAGGACGGTGCTTCGGACTGGCCGACCTTTGCCGAAAAGGCCAAGCTCCTTCTCCAGAATGAGAAAGTCGCGGCCATCTTCGGCTGCTGGACGTCGGCCAGCCGCAAAGCCACGCTGCCCGTGGTCGAGCAGCTCAACGGCTTGCTCTACTACCCCGTGCAATACGAAGGTCTAGAGGCTTCCAAGAACATCTTCTACATCGCCGCTCCGCCGAACCAGCAGATCATCCCGGCCGTGACCTACATGCTGGAGAAGGGCTGGAAGAACATGTATCTGCTGGGCTCGGACTACGTCTTCCCCCGCACGGCCAACAAGGTCATCAAGGCCCAGCTCAAAGCTGAGGGCGGAACCACCGTAGCCGAGGAGTACACGCCCCTGGGCAGCACCGACTACAGCGCCGTCGTCAGCAAGATCAAGGGGTCCAAGCCCCAGGCTGTGTTCAACACGCTCAACGGCGACAGCAACGTGGCCTTCTTCAAGCAGATGAAGGCGGCCGGCTTTACGGCCGAGAACATGCCGGTGATGTCAGTCAGCGTGGCCGAGGAAGAAGTGGCCGGGATCGGCGTGGACAACTTCAAGGGCCAGCTCACCGCCTGGAACTATTTCCAGACCATGCCGGGCGACACCAACAAGAAGTTCGTCGACAACTTCAAGAAAGCCTATGGCGCGAACAAGGTCACCGACGATCCCATCGAGCATGCTTACGCGGCCGTATACCTATGGGCCAAACAGGTCGAGAAAGCCGGCTCGATCGACGTCGATAAGGTGCGGGCCGCCGCCGACGGTGTCTTCTTTGATTCCCCACAAGGCAAGGTGACGCTTGACGGCGCGACACAGCACATCTTCCAGAAAGCGATGATTGGCCAGGCCGGCGACGATGGTCAGTTCAAGATCTTGTGGGATTCCGGCGAC
>DATGVV010000056.1:0-14662 GCA_035299885.1 Chloroflexota bacterium
TAGGCGAAGATCAGCCCGCCCAGCTCCTCCACCGGATAGCCGGCGATGCACACGCGGTCCTTGAACGTGCTGTTCGCCGGCTCGCCTGGCGTGTCGTTACACTGCCCACTGGCGTCGTAGCGCCAGCCGTGGTACGCACAGCGCAGGCCCTCCTCCTCCGGAATGCCGTACACCAGAGACGCGCCGCGATGCGCGCAGCGCTCCGCCATCAGGCCCAGCTTGCCCCCTTCGGTGCGGTACAGCGCCAGGTCCTCGCCCAGCATGCGCACGCTCACGACACTCTCGTTCTCGAGCTCGGAGCTCGCCGCCGCCGGCCACCAGTAGCGCCGCAGCAACTCTCCGCACGGCGTGCCGCGCCCGACCCGTGTCAAGCGCTCGTTCTGCTTTTGCGTGAGCATGTGGCTCCTCTCCCTTAAGCCGGCTGGTACTTGCCGATCTTCGATATGGCGTAATCGACGAACGTGGGATCCACCACCTTGTCGAGCTCAGGCGCCTTCTTGACGAAGCCGGCTTTGACGAAATAGTCCAGGTCCGTCTTGAGGCTGTCCTTGTTGGCGTAGCCATCGGGGTTCATGCCTGGGAGCTTCTGCGATTTCAGCTGATTTGCATCCTTGATGGCGCTGTACTTGACCATGATGGCGATCAGGTCATCCGGCAGCACGTTGTTGTTCTTGCCGTAGCCATTGACCACGTCACGCACGCCCCGCAGATATCCGACCATCCAGTTCCTGGCCACGTCCCCGTTCTTCTCCACGACGGCCGGGCTGTACAGAATGACCGTCGTCTGGTGATTGGGGATGATCTGGCCCGAGCTCTTCCACAGCCTGGCCAGCTTTTGATTGACCATCACCGTGGAGAAAGGTTGAAAGGCGTAGGTGATGTCGATGGACTTATTGGACATGGCGGCTGGCTGGTCGCCGTAGGGGATGCTCTTCATATTGACGTCGTTGACCGTCAGGCCGGCCTGCCGCAGCAGGAGGTCCAGCTCGGTGTCGATGACCGAGCCCGTCGATCCTAGGGCAATAGTCTTGCCCTTCAGATCCTTGGAATCTTTGACACTGTCGGCCAGGTCCTCGCGCACAAACCAGCCGGTGCCCGTGAAGCTGGCGGGTGCGAAGTTCTGGTCGGCAGCGATTGACACCGGAATGCCCTGGGCCACCGCGTTGAACAGGCCCGCATTCACGCCGCCAGCACCGATGAGCAGCTGGCCGGAGGCCAGGGCCGGTATCTCATCGGCCGCTGTCTTGAACAGTTCGAGCTGCGGATTGACCCCGGCCTGGCTGAAGTAGCCCCGCTCCAAGGCCACAAACGTGGCGATGTCGGCGATCGATCCCAGGTGGCCGGTAGAGATGGCCGGCCCCGCCGGCTTTGCCGCGGCAGAGCCACTGGCGACGGCACTGGGCGCCGCGCTCGCGGCCGGCTTAGCGCTCGCGCTTGCCAGCGGAGATGAAGCGGCTGCTGCCGAGCTGGCGGCCGGTTTCACGGCAGGGCTGGCCGAAGAGGCCGCGGGTGCGGACGGCACTGGCGCCTGCGCCTGCCCGCAGCCGAGCAGGATGAAAGCTGGCACGACGGCCGCCAGTTGATGAAGCTTCATCGGCTTACCCTATGCCCACGCTGAACAGCCGGATGCGACCATCGGCGGATGGCTGGAAGCCACTGACCTTCTTGCTCATGGCGTAGTTCTCCACTCCCGGGTACATGAAGATGAAGCCCGCGTCGTCGTGCAGCAGTTTGCCAATCTGGCGCATCTGCGTGGCGCGCTCGGCCTCGTCATAGGTGGCGAGCTGTTTTTGCCACAGCTCGTCGACCTGCTGGTTGCAATAGCGTGACAGCAAGCCCTGGCAGGTTAGGAACAGGCCCATGTTGCCAGGATCGACTTCGGCGCCATAGGTCACGAACGCCAGCGGGGCCATCTTGTCCTTGGCTGCCCGCCAGTTGGTGTTGTAGGCGCCGATTTCCATCGGATTCACCTCGGCCTTCACGCCAACCGCGCCCAGGTACGCCTGGATAGCCTCCACCACCTGCTTGGTCTCGACGGTGGGGTAATCGATCTTTGTCTGGAAGCCGCTGCCGAAGCCACCCTCAGCCAGCAACTGCTTGGCCTTGTTCGGGTCGTAGGTGTAGGACGGCAGGGAGGGGTCGTAGCCAATGGTCGAAGGCGACATAGAGGTGTTCAGCCGCTTGCCCTGGACCTTCAGGATGTCCTTCATGATCGACTCGACGTCAACAGCGTAGTTCAGCGCCTGCCGTACCTTGAGTTCCTTGGTTGGACCTGAGCGCGTGTCGATGTGCACCTGCGGCAACTGGGTGGTCTCTTTGGACACGATGGCGATGTCGTTCGATGCCAGCGTGGCCGCGATGTCGCCCGAAACGTGATCAATGAATTGCACCTGGCCAGACTTGAGCGCCGCTAGCCTGGCCGACTCCTCGGGAATCGGCCGGAACGTCACCCGCTGGACGGCGGGTTTGCCTTTGGGGCTGCCGCTCCAGTAGTTGGGGTTGGCCTCCAGGGTGACGTGGTCGCCACGCACCCACTCGACGAACTTGTACGGTCCGGTGCCGACAGGCTTCGCGGCAAAGCCCTCCGCCCCGACCTGCTTGACATACGCCGGAGGCTCCATTCCCAGCTGTGCCGCGAAGGCGAAGAACAGCGTCGCGTCCGGCTTGCTGAGGTTTAGCTGGATGGTGTTGGCATCCACAACTTGCACGTTTTCAATCGAGGCGTACTTGCTGGCCACGCCCGACTTGGTAGCCGGATCTTTCATGCGATCGATTGAGAACTTGGCTGCGTCGGCGTTGAAGTCCTCACCGTTGTGGAACTTCACGCCTTTGCGGAGCGTGAAGCTGATGGTTTTGGGATCGGCTACCTTCCACGATTCGGCCAGGCCCGGCACCAGCTTGCCATCGGGCGCAACCTCAATAAGGTTGTCGAACATATGCAGAGCAATCGACTTGCCGTGGATACTGGAATTCAGGAATGGATCGCCGGACTCCATGTCACCGGCGAAGCCGACCGTGAGGGTGCCGCCGGCCGTGGGTTTCGCCGCTGAGGCGGCGGCGCCAGCGCTGGCAGCCGCCGTACTGGCAGCAGCCGCGGGCCTGGATGCCGCGGCGCTGGCCGCTGGCGCAGCCGCCGAGCTGGCCGGCGCCGCGGTGCCGCCGCAGGCCGCCAGCATCACGGCCAGCGTGAGGCCGAACGCAGCCGCGAGTGGCTGCCGGGGTGATTGGATAGTGAGCACTCCTTCTCTCCTACACATGTGATTCGACGTGGATTCGGCGTGGATCCAGGGCGTCGCGTACCCAGTCACCCAGCCAGTTAGCAGCGAGCACAGTCAACAAAATGGCGAATCCGGGCAGCGTGGAGACCCACCAGGCGTTGGCGACGTACAGCCGGCCATCGGCCACCATGCTGCCCCAGCTCGGCGTCGGCGGTCCCACACCCAGGCCCAAGAAGCTCAGCGCCGCTTCGAACAGGATCATCGCCGCCAGTTGCTGCGAAGCGATGACGATGATTGAGCTGCTGACGTTGGGCAGGATGTGGCGGAACATCAGCCGGGCTGGACGGGCGCCGATCGACCGCGCCGCCTCGATGAACTCGCTGTGACGCACCGCCAGCACCTCAGCACGCACGATGCGCGTGTAGGTCATCCAAGTGGACAATGCCAGCACGGCAATCACCGTCGGCAGGCCACCGCCGAATACCGCTACCACACCGATTGCCAGCACCAGGTAGGGCACTGCCAGCGCGACGTCGCCCAGGCGTGAGATCGCCGCGTCGACGGCTCCACCGTAGAAGCCCGCCAGTAGTCCCAGGATGACCCCGATGACACCTGCCAGGGCGACGGCACTGGCTCCGACCACCGCCGAAATCCGCGCGCCATAGATGATCCGGCTCAGGGTGTCCCGGCCCAAGCTGTCGGTGCCCAGCGCATGCACGAGTCCGTTCTTCTCGATCATTGGCGACCCCAGCCGCGCTGCAATGTCAGGCTTCAGGGGATCGTAGGGCGCCAGCAGTTGCGGAAAGGCTGCACAGACGATGACCACGGCGATGACGGCCAGACTGAACATGATGCGTGGCCGCCGCAGCATGGACCGGCCCGTCCTCACCCCTCTGGAGACGAGCTCGCTCAGGCTTGCTCCCTCGGCGCCCAGAGGGACGTCCAACGTGCCGACGCTCATGCGTATCTGATCCTGGGGTCGACGACTGAGAGCAAAGCGTCCGCGCACAGGCTGGCCACGACTACGGTGGCCGCCACAACCACCATGAACGCCTCCACGACGGGCAGGTCGCGATTCGAAATTGCCTGCACGGCCAGCAAGCCCATCCCAGGGTAGCCGAACACCGTTTCCACCACAATGGAGCCACCCAAAAGCCGAGCGACCTGCACGCCCAGGTATGACACCACGGGGATGGCGGCGTTGGGCAAAGCATGGCGCGACAACACGGTGCTGGGAGCAAGCCCCTTGCTGTTGGCCGTCCGGATGTAGTCGCGGTGCCGCACCTCCAGCAGACTGGACCGGGTGAGCCTCATGGTCATGGCTAAGGGGTAGGCAGCCAGCGTTACCGAAGGCAGTACAAGGGAGCTCCAGTTTTCATGGCCAGAAGCGGGCAGCAGTCGCACCCTGACGGCAAACACCAGGATCAGCACGATCCCCAGCCAAAACTCGGGTACCACCTGGCCGAACAGTCCCACCGTTTCCGCCACCGCCTGAACAGCATTCGATCTCGACCAGGCGGCGAGGATGCCCAGCACGCCGCCTACCGCCAGCGCGATCAGCAAGCTCAGGCCGATGAGTTCGAGCGTGTTGGGAATGCGTTCCAGCACCAGGCTCATGGCGCTGACGGGATCCCTGACAGAGTTGCCGAATTTACCTTGCACGGCATTGGCTAGGAAATGGAGGTACTGGACTGGGAGTGGCTGATCGAGGGCAAACTCAGCCTTCACCAGCTGGACAGTTTCTGGGCTGGCTTCGACTGGCACCATGGCCGCCAGCGGATTCCCGGTCAGCTCCAGCAGACCGAACGTGATGAGCGTCACGCCCAAGAGCACCACGATGGCGTTACCGAGCCGCCCTGCGAAAAAGCGAATCATGCGAAGGTGATGACGCCACGGCCGGCGCTGGTCTCGAGTGCCTCGAGTGCTTCGTTTACCTGGTCGAGAGCGTAGTGACGGGTGACTATCCGGTCGAGGGGCAGCTTACCTTTTAAATACAGGTCCACGTAGCGGGGAATATCGATCTGAGCGCGCACTGCGCCCAACGTCACACCGTGGACATGCTTGTCGCCCAGAAAACCATCCGCCGGGATACTGAAGCGCGATCCCGGAGGCGAGCCGCCGACGACGTAGGCGTGGCCGCCCACGGCCAGCATTTGCACCGCCTGCTCGACGGTCTTGGGATTGCCGACGAACTCGAACGCGTGCTGTACTCCCTTCCCGGTTAGCTCCCGCACCCGTTCGACCGCGTCTTCTCGAGCGGCGTTGATGGTATGAGTCGCCCCAAACGAGCGCGCCATGTCCAGCTTTTCGTCCGACACGTCAACCGCCACGATGGTGCCCGCATGCCGCAGACCGGCCGCGATTAGGCCGCCCAAACCGACGCCGCCACAGCCGATGATCGCCACGGAATCGCCGACCTCGACGCGCGCCACATTGAACACCGCGCCAAGTCCCGTACTTACGCCGCAGGCGAGCACGGCTACTTTATCAAGGGCCGCCTCCGCGGGTACGCGCACGGCCGCACCCTCGGGCACCACCGCGCGCTGCGCAAACGACGACTGCTTGAAGAAGTGGTACACCGGCTCCCCACGCAGGCTGAGCCGCGTGGTGCCATCGAATAGGCCGCCGCCATACATGCCCGCCGCGGCGTTCTCACAGACGTATGGCCGGCCGGCCACGCAGGCCGGACACGTACCACAGCGCGGTACGGACGCCAGCACGACCCGGTCGCCCGGGGCCACCGTGCTGACCATCGGCCCTACTCCCTCCACCACCCCGGCGCCCTCGTGTCCCAGGATCAGCGGCAGGTTGCCCAGCTTGCCGCCGCGGAATGACGACAGGTCCGTGTGGCAAACGCCGGTGGCCACCAAGCGCACCAGGATCTCGCCCGCCCGAGGTTCCGCCAGGCCGACCTCTTCGATGACCAGCGGCACGCCTGGCGCGTGCATGACCGCTGCTTTCACTGGTGCCGCGTGCCGGGCGGTAACACTTCGATTGCTGACAAGATTGCTTGACAATCATGTTAACTTACCGTTCCTATGCTCCCGCCACAGATCGAACTGGGTTGCCACCACGGTCCGCAGGAGCCCGCGCAGATCGGACGCGCGACTGCCGCCGAAGGCCGCTTCGAAACCTGCCTGGGCCTTGCCCCATTCACTGACCGCGGCAGCAAGCCGTTTGGCGCCGGCCTCGGTCAGGCGCAGCTCCTTGCGCCGCCGGTCCGAGCTGCTGGTCGCCACCTCGATAAGGCCATCGCGCTCCAGCGGCAGGATATTCCGCCCGAGCGTGGTTCTGTCCATGACCAGGTCCGAAGCCAGCGCGTTGATGGTCATCGGCCCTTTCCGTCGCAGCCGGGACAGAATCGAGAACTGGGTCGTCCGCAGCCCGGTTGGCGCCAGGAGCTGGTCATAGAACTGGGTGACGTGCCGAGCCGCCTGGCGCAGCGCAAGGCAGTTGCAGTCTTCCGGACGCAAGGCGCTGGTTGACGAAGGGTGCATATACGCGTATTATAGGCGCATATACGCTCATGTCAACCACGCTAGCTCTACCTGATGCCCCGTTAGCGCCGGCAGGCCGGTTCGACGATCGAACCCGCCTGCTGCTCGAGGCGCCAATTGCTCGTACCCTGCTGCGGCTTGCCGGGCCGAACATGCTGGTCATGGTCGTGCAGGCCTCGGTCGGGCTTATCGAGACCTATTGGATTGGCAAGCTCGGGACCGATGCCCTGGCCGGCGTGGCGCTGGTCTTTCCCGTGGTCATGCTGGTCCAGATGACGTCTGCCGGCGCCATGGGCGGGGGGATATCCTCCGCAATCGCTCGCGCCTTGGGTGGTGGACGCCGGACCGAGGCCGATGCCCTCGTGCTCCACGCGCTGGCCATCGCGGGTGTGATGGGACTCGCCTTCACGATTGCTGTGCTGGGAGGCGGCCCATGGCTGTACGCGGCGCTGGGCGGCAAAGGCGCATCGCTCGAGGCGGCCCTGACGTACTCCAACGTTGTGTTCGCGGGCGCGATCCTGCTGTGGTTGTTCAATTCGCTGGCCAACGTGATCCGTGGCACGGGCAACATGGCGCTGCCGGCAATCGTTACCTCCGTCGGCGCTGTGCTCCTGATTCCGGTGTCTCCGTGCCTCATCTTCGGCTGGGGACCGTTTCCAGGCTGGGTGTAGCCGGTGGGGCGACAGCGCTCCTGGCCTATTACGCTCTCGGAAGCATTGCGCTCGCCGTCTATCTGTGGTCGGGTCGCAGCGTCGTCCACCTCGCCGTTTCCGGTGTCCGCTTCCGCTGGCCGCTCTTCCGAGACATCCTGCGGGTGGGCGCAGTCGCTGCCGTGGTCACGGTCGGGACCAACCTCACGATCGCCATCGCCACCGGCTTCGTGGGACGGTTCGGACCAGCGGCGATCGCCGGGTACGGCACCGGCTCGCGCCTGGAGTACCTGCTGGTGCCACTGGTATTCGGGCTGGGCGGCCCGCTGGTGGCCATCGTGGGCACGAACATCGGGGCTGGCCAGCGCGACCGAGCGCTGCGGGCCGCCTGGATTGGCGCGTTTATGGCGGCCGGTCTGTGCGAGGCGATCGGCCTCTGCGCGGCAATCTTTCCGCGTGCCTGGCTGTCGCTGTTCGACACCGACACGGCGATGCTCGATGCAGGGTCGCGCTATCTGCACACGGTTGGCCCGCTGTACGGGCTGTTCGGGCTTGGCATGGCGCTCTATTTCGCCTCACAGGGCGCCGGACGGCTGCTCTGGCCACTGCTGGCGAACCTCGTCCGGCTGGCCATCGCAGCTGGGGGCGGCTGGCTGGCACTGAGCCGGAGCGGCGACCTCTCCGGGGTGTTCGTCGCGCTCAGCGCCGGACTGGCGGCGATGGGTTTGATAAACGCCGTGGCGGTGGCGGGGGGCGCCTGGTTTGGCCCGATCGCCTGGCCGGTGGATCGTCGCGCTCTGGTCCGGCCGTCGTGACCGAGCGCTACCTCGAGGACGTCGCCGTCGGTCAGACCTTCGGTTCCGGAAGGCTCCGGGTCGACGTCCAGCAGATCAAGGCCTTTGCCGCCGAATTCGACCCGCAGCCCTCCCATCTGGACGAGGAGGCTGCCCGCAACACGATCTTCCGTGGGCTTTCCGCCAGCGGGTGGCACACCGCCGCCATAACCATGCGCCTCCTGGTGGACAGCGAGCTGAAGCCTGCCGGCGGCATCATCGGCGTCGGCTTCGACGAGCTCCGCTGGCCGCGACCGGTGCGGCCGGGAGACGAGCTGCGCGTCGAGAGCGAAGTGCTGGAGGTGCGCCCCTCGCGCTCACGCCCGGAGGATGGGCTGATCAAGGTGCGGGCAACGACGCTCAATCAGCAGGGCGAAGCCGTACAGATCTTCGTCGCCAACCTCCTCGTGCCGCGTCGACCCGTTTCGTCCGACTGCTAGCGCTATCAATACATCGCGTGCGGGCCGGTGAGGCCTAAACCTCTCCTGCCTCGCGCAGCTCGGCAATCTCCGCCGCCGAATACCCCAGCTCCGCCAGGATCTCGTCCGTGTGCTCGCCGGGCTCGGGGGCGGCGGAGCGGATGCTAGGCGGCGTGCGCTCGAGGTTGACGCCGGAGCCGAGCAGGGTCATCGGCCCCAGGGTGGAGTGCTCCACGGGCGCGCGCAGCGGCAGGCTCTGCACCTGCTCGTCCGCGAAGCACTGCTGCACGTTGTAGATCGGTCCGGAGGGCACGCCGGCGGCGGTCAGGATGTCGATCCACTCCGCCGCGTCGCGAATCATGAGCTGCCGCTCGATGGCTTCGTGAAACGCCGTCCGATGCTCGTATCGCGCGGCCCGGGTCTTGAAGCGCTCGTCCTGCAGCAGCTCGGGCGCGCCAACCGCCTGGCACAGCCGCTCGAACATGTTCTCACCGGCCGCCTGGATCATGAACTCGCCGTCGCGCGCCTTGTATACGCCGGATGCGCCAAACAGCGGGTGATTGTTGCCGTTCTGGCGCGGCACGTCGCCGGTGATGAGATAGCGCGCCGCCTGGTGATCCATCAGGCGGATCATGGCCTGCAGCAGCGAGGTGTGGACCCACTGGCCGCGGCCCGACCGCTCGCGTTCGAACAGCGCGCACACCACGCCGTACGCGGCCATGAAGCCCGCCGTCAGATCCGCCACGGGTAGGCCGACCAGCAGCGGACCCTGGCCGGGCTGGCCGTTCACGGTCATCACGCCCGACATGCCCTGGGCGATCTGGTCGAACCCCGGCCGGTTGCGATCGCGTGCCGTCTGGCCGAAACCGGAGATGCTGGCATACACCAGCCGCGGGTTGACGGCCGACAGCGTGTCGTAGTCGATGCCCAACCGGTGCTTGACGTCAGGGCGGTAGTTCTCCACGACCACGTCGGCCAGGCCGGCCAGCTTGAGGAACACGGTCCGTCCACGCTCGGTTTTGAGGTTAAGCGTCAGGCTGCGCTTGTTGACCTGCAGGTTCTGGAAGTCGAAATGGTGCCGTTCGCCGATGTCACCGCCGCCGGGGTCCTCGATGCGGATGACCTGCGCGCCCATCTCGCTGAGCATGCGCACGCAAGTGGGCCCGGATCGCGCTCGGGTGAGGTCCAGCACGTTGATGTGGGACAGTGGCACGGCCTCGATACTACCCGTCCTCGAATCGGGGATGGCTTCTATCGGATGAGGCCAGGGTGGCTTGCTAACCGGTTGGACCGCTAGTCGTCAAAGGCGGCGATGGCCTGGATCTCGAGCAGGGCGTCGGGGCTGGCCAGGTGGCTCACGCCAATGAGCGCGCTGGCGGGGAAGTCGTGCTTCAGGATCTCGCCGCGCAGCCGCACGAATTCGTCGCCGTAGCGGATGTCGGTGATGAACACCGTCATGGTCACCAGGTTGTCCAGCGAGCCGCCCCCGGCCTCCAGGATGGTCTGCATGCGGGCGAAGGCCCGCCGCGTCTGAACCTCGAAGCGGCTGATGCCGGGCTCCGGTTTGGCATCGTGGCCGGTCTGGCCCGCCAGGAAGAGCAGGTTGCCGGCGCGCACCCCATGCGAGTAGGCGCGCGTCGCCCCGGGATTCGGCAGGCTGTCCGGCTGGATGATGCGCTTAGGCATGCACGTGCTCCTGAAGGTCGCTCCGGGCGCCCTCTGGGTCGAGATCCAGGCTGTACAGCCGAATCGCGTTCTGCCGGCAGATCTTTCGCTTAACCGCCGCATCGATGCCTTCGAAGTTGCGGTCCACCGTCTGGTGCGAATACGGCCAGGTGGTCACGCCGTGCGGAAAATCGCTGGCCCACAGGTAGTTCTCCTCGCCGTACACCGGCGTCGTCAGCACGCCCGATCGGTCGTCCTGAAACGTGAAGAACACGTTGCGCCGGAGGTATTCGCTCGGTAGGCGCTGGTTGACGTTGCGGTCGGCGTCGTAGGTCGACTCGCGGCCATACAGGTAGTCCGCCTGCTGGTAGATGTAGCCCACCCAGCCCACATCGAACTCGGCGCAGACCACCTTCAGGCCGGGATGGCGGTCGAACACGCCCGAGAACGCCAGGTGCCCGATGAATCGCTCGGCGTGCGCCTGCCGGGCGGCGTTGCCCATGCTGGCCGTCCGCGGGTCTTGCTGGCGCGGCCCCTCGAAGTGTTTGCGCTGCTCGCCCTGCGTGCTGGTGGTGTGCACGTTGAGCACCAGGCCGGTCTCCTCCGCGGCGGTCCACAACGGCTCGTAATAGGGCTCGTAGTAACCGCTGTCCTTGATGCCGGTTGGGATCTGGACGCCTTTGAAGCCCAGCTTCGCGTACTCGTAGACGTCCTGAACTGTCTTGGCGATGTCCAGGATGCTCAGCAGCGGCAGGCCGATCAGGCGTTTGGGGCTGCAGCTGCAGAACTCGTGCAGCCAGGCGTTGTATGAGCGCAGGATGGCCCGCTGGAACTTCGCGTCCGTGAGGCCGTAGAAGAATCGCGCCGGGCTGGCAAACAACACCTCAGCGTCGACGCCATCACGGTCCTGCGCCTTCAGCCGGGCCGCCGGCTCCCAGCCGGCCGGATAGTCCTCGAACTGATAGCTGGCGTTGAAATCGATGGTCTCCTGCCACTTGCTGAGGTCCATCGAGCTGATGCCCTCGGGCTTGTCCGCCACCAGCCCGATGGAGAAATGGGACACCCCCATCGGCGGCAGCCCGTTCGTGAGCAGCCACATCCCGGCGGGCACGCCCCGCGGGTCTTTCACCACGCGCGGCGCTCGTTCCCCATACTCCTTCTGCACCCGCTCCCACGCCGCCGGCGGCTCGTTGAGATGACTGTCCGCCGAAATCAGCTTGAACTCAGCCATGGTGGCTCATTCTAGCGGCGGCCTCTGGAGGGCGTACACTGACAGGCGCCATGCTCCCGGTCCTGCTTGCGCTGGCGCTGCTCTTAGCCGCTTGCGGTGGGGCGGCGTCAGCTCCACCCTCATCGTCGCCCCGTGCCTCGGCGCCCGCTGCCTCGGATCCGGGAACTCTGACCAAGCTCAACGTCAGCTACTCAGCTCTCAGCGCCACGTCGGCCCCCGAATGGGTGGCAAAAGGCGCCGGCTTCTTTCAGAAGCAGGGGCTCGACGTCAGCCTGCCGTTTCTCTCGCCAGCCACGCTGACGGCCGGCTTGATCGGTGGCAGCGTCGATATCGGCTTTGGCTCACCAGGAAGCGTTGCTGCCGCGGTTTCCCAGGGTGGCGACTTGACCATCATCGGCGCCACTTACGAGGGGTCAACCTTCACCATCGTGGCTCGGCCGGAGATTAAGAGTGTGCCGGAGCTGAAAGGCAAGAAAGTCGCAGCCACCCAGCGCGGCGCGACAACTGATTTCCTCATCCGGCGGGTGGCTCAGCAGCAGGGCTGGGGCCCCAATGACGTGAACGTCGTGTACATCCCGGAGCAGGCCAATATGGTGCCGGCCCTGACCAGCGGCGCCGTCGACGCCGCGGTAATGACTGAGCCGCTCACGTCTGTTGCTTTGTCGCAGGGCACACATGCCATCTTTGGCCCCGACACCCCGGGCGCGAATGAGTTCATCAGCATGTCGGTGGTGGTCGTGAAGCGCGGCTTCATCCCCGCCCATCGCGATGCCCTCAAGCGCTTCCTGATGGCCAACATCGAGGCGGTGCACTTGATCAAGACCAATCCCGATGAGGCCGCCAAGCATGTCGGCGCCTACCTCAAGGTGGACGATCCCAAGGTCCTACGCGGCAGCCTCGTGGGCGTCCAGAAAGTGCTGCGTGACGATTTTTCGCTCACCATGCCGGGCCTCCAGAGCGTCATCGACAATACGGCGGTGGCCGATCCGGAGATAGCCAAAGTGAGGCCGCAGGATTTGGTCGATCTGTCATTGGTGGACGAGATCAGGGCCAGTCATTTCATCGAACGCCTGAAATAGGATGGCCAATCTCGCCGAGCTCAAGGAGAAAGTCATCCTCGCGCGGGAGTTCCTGCTCCACGAGGGCCTGATCCAGCGCTACGGCCACATCAGCTGTTATGCGCCCGAGCAGGGCATCGTGCTGCTGACGCCCAACGCCAGCGCCGTTCGCGGCCGTTTGCGGCCCAACGACATCGTCTGCACGGACCTCGATGGCGAAGTGATCGGCGGCCGGCCGGAGAGGCCGCTGGAATGGATCATCCACACCTCCATCCATCGCGCGCGGAAAGACGCGCTGGCCGTCATCCACACCCACCCGGTCTTCTCGACCAGCCTCACCATCGCTGGCCAGCCGCTGCGGCCGGTCTCCACGCACGGCGCGATCCTTGGCCCCGAGCCGGTGCCCGTCTACGACGACCCCTGCACCATCACCACGCCGGAGCAGGCGCGGGAGCTGGTGAACGTGCTCGGCAGCGCCAAGGCGGTCGAGCTGCGCGGCCATGGCAGCGTCGTCCTGGGGCCGACGATGGAGCAAGCATTCGCCACGGCCATCTTCCTCGAGGACAACAGCCGAAAACAGCTGTACGCCAGCCTCGCCGGGACCGTCGAGTACATGACCCCGGACGAGATCGAGCGCACCGGCCCCAACGTAGGCCAGAAAGCGCTCGAAGGGTTGTGGGACTACTACGTCGACCAGTACAAACTAGGCTGGAGTTAGGAGGGATCGCGCCATGATGGTGCTTCCGTTCTACAAGGCCAAGCCGATCGCGATTACGTACTCGCTGGTCAGCCCTTAATCAGCTTCTCCAGCTGGTCCTTGGTCATACCCACCCACTTACCTTTCATGCCGCCCAGGTCGAGGCGATCGATCTCCTGCTGCGGCCGGTCCCAGGTGCGCGACGCGTTCGGGTAGGTGTCCAGCAGCTTGTGATCGATGGCCCCGTCCTGCTCCGCGATCTGGAAGACGTAGGTCGTGGGCACGATGTCGTGATCGGCGTCCAGCTTGACGGGGCCGCGCACGGTTTCGAGGTTCGTCGCGTACAGCGCCTCCAGGAGCTTCTGTTTGTCCTCGGCCGCGCCATTCACCTTCTGGAGCGCCGCCGCCAGGATCTGGCCGCCGGCGTAGCCAAGCCCCACGTCGCCTGAGATGAATCGGCCCGGGTATTTCTGCTGGAAGGCTTTGATGAAGGCCTTGTTCATGGACGAGTCGATGCCCGACGTCCACTGGTCCACACCGACGATGCCAAGCGCCTTCTGCTTGAGCTGAGCCAGGTTCGGCCCCTTCGTGCCGCCCCCGAAGTCCACGATCGGCAGCTTCTTCTGCCTGCCCAGATCGGCAATCTGATCCAGGAAGCGCAGGCCGTCGATGCCGGACATCATGAGCCCGATGAAGTCCCCGTCCGCGTTGAGCTGGGCCAGGTAGGCACCGAAATCAGTGGTGCCCGCCGGCGGATGGATTTCCTGGACGATAGAGCCGCCGCGTTGGATGAAGGCGCTGGCGAAGATGTCGGTCGCTTCGAGCCCCGGCCCGAAGTCGGAGGCCGCCAGGATGGCCTTCCGATATCCATGCTTGTACGACCAGTCGGCCGCCGGATCCCAGTTGCCCGTGCCGGTGAAGGTGAAGCGCGTCAGGTATGGGCTCCTGAACTTGGGATCGGTCGTCAGACGCTCGGCCGCGCAGTTGCCGGTTTCGGCAAAGGGGATCTGCGCTTCGCGCACGTAGGCCGCCACGGCATAGCACACCGGCGTCAGGTTGACGCCCATCAGGATGTTCACGCGGTCGCTCTCGGCCAGCTGCTTGGCCTTCGTCACGCCCACGTCCGGCTTCCCCGCGTCGTCGGCGCTCAACACTTCGATCTTGCGGCCGGCAATGACGCCGCCCACCGACTCGAGGTACAGGTTGAAGCCGTCCAGGTTGTCCTTGCCGACGTTCGCGGTTGGGCCGGTCAGCGTCTGGATGTAGCCGACCTTGATCGGCGGCGCGGGAGCGGCGCCGCAGCCGCCCACGGCCAATGCCAAGGCGAGCCCCGCAACGGAGTGCCTGACGTTCAGCCTCATGCCGGCACTATACGCCAAGTAGGCGGCGCTTCA